>JANOTM010000122.1:0-4202 GCA_031416355.1 Gammaproteobacteria bacterium | reverse complement strand
AACTTGTGCGCCAACGTGGTCTTGCCCGCGCCTATGGGGCCTTCCACCACCACGTAGCCGGGATTCCGGGGGGTGGCGGCAAACGGAGTGGCAACGCTTTGAATGACGGAACTCATGGTTTCTCTATTCTGAAGACCTAATATTTAGGTGCTACCAATTTCTCTATGGATTGCCCGACACAGGTTTGTAGGGTGGGCATCGCCTACCACATAGGGCTGCGGCCGACACGTGCTGGTGGGCAATGCCCACCCTACACCTATCTACTCTACTGCTATTGCTATGCGGCACTATTTAAGGCGTTATGTTTAGGTGGCCACCAACTTTTCTATAAATTGCCCGCCACAGTTGGCCAGTAAATCCTCCACCCGCCCACGGCCTGGAATTGCCAGGCCGGGTGCGATCTCCCGCAAAGGATACAGGACGAAGGCCCGTTCGTGGAGTCTCGGGTGCGGCAGGTGGAGACCCGGCTCCTGGCACTGCACCATATCCCCCTGGGGCGAAAAGTAGAGGAGCAAATCCAGGTCCAGGGTACGTGGACCGCCGGGGATATCGCGCACGCGTCCACGTTCGGACTCCAGGGCCAGCAAGCCCGCCATTATTTCTGCCGGATCTAATTGCGTCTGCAAGCGGCACAGGGCGTTAATAAAATCCGGCTGCGCTGTCATGCCCACCGGTGCGGTGCGATACAAAGAAGAGCAAATATCCACCTGCGTCGCCCGCAAAGTAGCCAACAGGGCCATGCCGGCGCGCACTTGGGAAATGGGATCGTCGAGATTACTGCCCAGACCCACATACACCTGGGCACAGACGTTACGATCCATCCGGGACACGGGCGGCCGCCGGCCGGCGTTTGCGCGGGCGGCGCTTGCGGCGCGCCGGGCCTTCCTGCGGCGCCAATGCGCTCACCAGGCCGTCGCGTTCGTCTGGGTTCACTTCCTGAAAACGTGTCCACCAATCGGCCAGCTCCTGATCCACTTCGCCGGCATGGGCGCGCAGCAGCAGAAAATCGTAGGCCGCGCGGAAACGCTTGTGCTCGATCAGGCGTTCCGCGTGCTTGCCGTGGCGGCGCAGCAACTTGGACTGCATATCCCAGATTTCACGCATGGGCATACTGAAGCGCTTGGGGATGGTGATGTGCCGCTGTTGCTCGCGCAGCACGCGCTCGCTGGCGTGCTGCAGGGCGTCGTGCGGGTTCATGCCCTTGGCCTCGAGCCGCTGCCGTTCCTGGCGTACCGGCTCCCACAGGAACGCGGCGAACATAAAGGCCGGGTTGACCGGTTTATCTTGAGCGATACGGGCGTCGGTATTGGCCAGGGCCTCGGGCACCAGGACCCGCGGGAAATTATTCTCTTCCGTCGCCAGGCTGTCTTCGGTTAATGGGAAGAGATAGCGGAATAGCCCGTACTGCCGCAGAAGTTCGAAGGTCGCCAGGGCATGGCCGCCGTGAAACAGCTTGATAACCTCCTCGAACATGCGCGCCGGCGGCACTTCCAGCAGCAATTGCCCGCGCTCCTGGATGGGCGCGGCGGTGCCCGGTTCGATGCGGAACCCCAGCTTGGCGGCGAACCGGATGGCACGCAGCATGCGCACCGGGTCTTCGCGGTAGCGCGTGGCGGGATCGCCGATCATGCGCAGTATGCCCTTTTTCAGATCCTGCATGCCGCCCATATAGTCGACAACGGTGAAGTCGCGGATATTGTAGTACAGGGAGTTAACGGTAAAGTCGCGCCGCAGGGCGTCCTCCTCCTGGGTGCCGAAGACATTGTCGCGCAGCAGGCGCCCTTCACCCTCGTCGGCGTCATCGTCGCGTTCGGCCGTGGCCAGGGGTTTGGCGCGGAACGTGGCGACCTCGATAATTTCCCGTCCAAAATGCACGTGTGCCAGGCGGAAACGGCGTCCAATGAGACGCGCGTTGCGAAATACTTCTTTGATCTGCTCGGGCGTGGCTTCGGTCACCACATCGAAATCCTTGGGCTCGCGTCCCAGCATTAAGTCGCGCACGCATCCGCCCACGAGGAACGCGGCGTAACCCGCCTCCTTCAAACGGTACAACACCTTAAGCGCGTTTTCACTAATGAGGGAACGGGAGATGGCGTGTTCGGAACGGGGTATGGTGACCGGCGCCACCGGCGTGGTGTTGGGGTCAGCTTTATGGCGGCGCCACCAGAATATAGGCATTTCGGTTCGTTTATTGTTCGTTGTGTAATAAGCTATGCCGGGTATAATAACACCCCTTTGCTGCCTGGCTATGGTTTGCGGGCGCATTGCTCCCTTCGTCTAGTGGCCTAGGACGCTGGCCTCTCACGCCGGTAACAGGGGTTCGAGTCCCCTAGGGAGCGCCATTTTACCAGCCCCTGCCGCCGCCATGGCTACAGGCCGGCACCTTCAGGCGCAGCTGACAACCGTAAGCGGATGAACGACACGCCCTCCGATCATTTCAGTGCCCACGTCGGCCAGGCGGATTTTGACGTCCTGGTCCTGAAACAATCCTATTCTGTACCGGTACTGGCGGACTTCTGGGCCGCCTGGTGTGGGCCATGCAAGGTACTCATGCCGTTACTGGCCAAGATCGCGCAGGATTACCAGGGCAAGTTCTTCCTCGCCAAAATCGATACCGATAAGGAAAAGGAACTCGCCACCCGCTACGCCATACGCAGCTTGCCGACGGTGAAGATATTCAAACAGGGTCAGGTGGTGGACGAATTCATGGGCGCGCAACCGGAGCCGGCGATACACGCCCTTTTAGCCCGGCATATTCCCCGGGCCTCCGATGTGCTCATCACCCAGGCCCTTGCGGCCCAGACCCAGGGCGATGTGCCCCAAGCGCTGGCGCTCCTGAACCGTGCGGTGGAGACCGATCCTGATAGCGACCGACCGAAACTGCAGCTGGCGCAGTTATTGTTCGAGTCCCAGCGCTACGATGAAGGCGAAAAAATTCTGCAACGACTGTCGATCGCTGGACGTTCCGATCCACAAACTCAGGCATTGCTCGCGCGCCTCGAATTTGTACGCCTGGCAGCGGGCAGCTCTGCGCAACAAGAACTGGAAAACGCCATTGCCGCCAACCCCAATGATCACAGTGCCCGCTACGCCTTGGCCGCCCGCCTCATGGTCACGGGTGACTACGAACAAGCACTGACACATCTGCTGGAGATAGTGCGGCGTGATCGAAAGTTTCGCGACGACGCAGCGCGTAAAGCCATATTGGTTGCTTTCAATATACTGGGCGGGCAGAACGAGATAGTCATAAAATATCGCAAACAGCTTTCCCTGGCACTCAATTGAGCGCAGTGTGCCTTCGACGGTAATCGATATCCACGACCCAGCCACACTTTTGATCTTGCGCGCCCGCTGTGCTAAACATAACACCTTAAATAGCACCACATAGCCGTCGCAGTAAGTAAGAGGTAGGGTGGGCATCGCCCACCAGCGTGTGCCAGTCGAAGCCACGTGTGGTGGGCGATGCCCACCCTACAAACCAAGCGTTATACATGTCGCTATATTTAGGGAAGCTCTGATTAATTCTTTTGCCGTCATTCCCGCGCAAGCGGGAATCCAGTATTTCCAGTGTTTCTGAATGCCCGCTTGCGCGGGCATGACGAAAAAACGAATAGATCAGAGTTTCCTTAGTTTACTTTAACCGCCGCGGGACGCCCCAGCCATGGTGTCCGCTGTTCTAATCAATCTTAACTGTGATGGAGAATAACAATGAAACTATCCCCTGCTTTATACCTCGTCGCCTTACTCGCCACCCCAGTCTATGCCACCGAAACGCGCACCATCGATGTGGAACTCGGCAGTTATTTCATTAAGCCGGAAAAGATCAGCGTCAAGGTCGGCGAACCGGTGACCCTAAAACTCACTAACAGCGCCAGCGTCGTTCCCCATGACCTTAAGATCGTGGCCCCGGAAGCCGGCATCGACGTCAAGGTCGACGTGGCCGCGGGGAAAACCGCCAGCGTCAGCTTCACCCCCACCAAGGCCGGCACCTATGAAATGGTATGCGGCAAAAAACTGATGTTCTTCGCCAGCCATAAAGACAAGGGCATGCACGGCGTACTGGAAGTAACGCAATAATCGCGTCTAGATTTTAACTATTGGCGGGATCGGGACCGGAGGCCAGACGATGGGCAAAGCGCGTGGTCTCTGGCAGCCGGTATTTTGTGCAACAGCTCGCCACATAGCCTAGCGCCGTTTCTAGA
>JANOTM010000121.1:0-6667 GCA_031416355.1 Gammaproteobacteria bacterium | reverse complement strand
CAAACTGGACAAGTTGCTAAGAGCACCTTTTGCACATCAGCCGCCCTCATCCCCACCCTTCTCGGCAAATGCTCCCGGCTTTGCCCTACCTCCTGCATCCATGCAGTCGTCCCAGAGGGAGAAGGGCTTAAAACCCCTCTCCCGCGGGAGGTGAGGCGGAAACCGGAAAAGGTCCAGTGGACCTTTTCCCCACCGAACGGGCGCAGACGGTTTTTCTGCGCCCGGGCGGGAAGTAGGGATGAGGGCCGGGGCTAGCAGCAAGGTCCGATCATTTTGTTAGAAATCTTAAGGTACCACATTTAAATCACCGACCCGGGCAGGCATCGAGCATCGGCCATTACAGTTAATTTTTCCCACCGGCGCGCGCCAGCGCCTTGCGCGTCACACCGGCGGCAATGAGGATAGGGTCGTACACCGGCTCGAACGGCGGCGCATACGACAGGTCCAGCGCCTCGATCTGAGCCAAGCTCATGTCCGCATGCAGTGCCGTGGCCAACACATCCATGCGCTTGGCGACCGTATCCGCACCCACCATTTGGGCGCCCACGAGTTTGCCGCTGGCGCGCGCGGCGAACATCACCGTGGTAATTTTGGCCGCGCCGGCATAGTGGAGACCGCGGCTGCTGTGATGCGACACGGCGCTGATCACCTCTAGGCCGTGCTGCTGGATTTCGGCTGCGCCTACACCAGTGCGCGCCACTTCGAGATCGAACACCTTAAATGCCGCGCTGCCGACGATACCGGCAAAGGCTAGCTCGGCGCCAGCGGCGTTGGCCCCCGCCACCTTGCCCTGTTTGTTCGCCGTGGTGCCCAAGGGAATATACACGGGCTGTTGCAATACTCGATGATACGCCTCGGCGCAGTCGCCGGCGGCATACACATGGGCAAGATTCGTGCGCTGGTGGTCATCCACGGCGATAGCGCCGGTGGCGCCCAGGGCGATGCCGGCGGTACGCGCCAAGGCTACATTGGGGCGTACGCCCACGGCTACCAGCACCAGGTCCGCCGCTATCGGCTTGCTACCCGTGTGCACCGTGAGCTGGTCGTCGTCCCGTTGGATACCCGTGACGTCGACACCGGTGATGACTTGTACCCCATGGCGCACCAAGGCATCGGCGACAATGTCCGCAATCACCGGCTCGAACCCCGGCAACACCTGGGCGGCGCGCTCTAGCACCGTCACCGCCAGGCCGCGCTGGGTAAGCACCTCGGCCATTTCCATGCCGATGTAGCCGGCGCCGACGATCACCGCGCGGCGTGCGCCGGTCTGGGCGATGTACGACTTGATTGCCTCGCCATCGGTGAGTTCGCGCAGCAGAAATACCCCGGGTAAATCGATACCTACTAGTGGTGGCTTGAGCGCCGCTGCGCCGGTGGCCACGACCAGCTTGTCGTAGGCGAGCTCGTAATCGTGCGACTCCGTATGGTCATGCACCTTGACTCGTTTTGCCTGGATATCGATGGCCAAGACCTCGTGGCGCACGCGCACATCGATGCCGCGCTTATGCCGGAACTGGCTGGGGGTGATTATCACCAGGTCGTGCATATCGCGATCGCTGTCGCCAATGTTATAAGGCATACCGCAGGCGCCATAGGAAACATACGGCCCGCGCTCCAGGGCGATAACCTCGGCCTGGGAGTCGCGCCGCTTCGCCTGGCTTGCGGCACTCATGCCGGCGGCGACGCCACCAATGACGATGATGCGGTTCATGCAGCGACCTCCTCATTTAAATAGTAATTTGATTCTTTTATATACCCGCTTCGTTCGGCGTGCGGCCTTTTCTATCCAGGTGCGTCGATAATAACCCTGGTCCGCGGCGGATACTTCATCCAGCCGGTTGTTATATTTAAGTTTGATCCAAGCATTATAATCAAAGCGCACAGCGGTGCGAAAAAGAAAATGATTAAACGGCGCGAACCCCGGCTTGCGCACCGCCGCAGCGCCAAAGTCGATGAGGCACGGCCGGCTGCCGGCGACTACCAGCAGATTGTCCTTGCGTTTCATGTCGCTGTGGGCGATCCCGCGATCATGTAGCTGCATGATCAGCGCATGCAGGCTATCATAATACCGCGCGCGGTCGGCGATATGCGCACTACGCAAGGGAATGCCGTCGATGTATTCGAGTACCAGATAGCGGCCGCGCACCAGACCATAGCAGCGCGGACAGCCGGGAAATCCGTCCAACCGAGCGTAGACCCGGGATTCGCGCAACAACATACGTGTACGCAACCAACGCAGCAGGCCGTTACCGGAAGCCGCCTTGATGACCAGACGTTGGTGCGCATGCTGAAAGAGATAGACTTGGCCCTGATAACCCTGGGCGAGAATGTGGGTCCGGTCTGCGACACTGCGTTCGATCCAGCGGACCAGATGGTCTTCGTCCACATCCGCCACCTCCCATGGCACAGCTTACTTCCTCAGCGTAGACCGATGGAAAGGAAATACAGACACCCCACCAGGATCAGAATGATGATCGGTTCGCCGTTGACGTGCAAGCTCTGGCGAAAGGACCACTCACCTTTTTCACCCGGCTTATAGGGAGTAAGCCGAGGAATCAGGGCGCGGGTACGCGCGCGCCAGGCAGTCCAGTCTTTACCGAACAAGCGCTGCAATACTGCATCTTCATGTTTGATCGTGCCGGGATAAAAAATCAACCCGATCAAAAGCCAAGCCGGTAGACTCCACCATAGGCCGGAAGCCAGGCAGAAAGCAAAAGTAATAAGATGATTGCCTACATACAAGGGGTGGCGTACATAACCGTAAGGTCCGCTGGTGGCCAATGATTTGTCTTTTTTCACATGCCCCGAGGCCCACAGACGGATCAGCATGCCCGGAATAGCAATGGCCACGCCCAGATAATAAAGCACCTTACCCAGATCCCCCAGTTTTCCGGGATCGCCCATGAAAGTGAGTACGAATAGGAAGGCTATGCCGATGAACTGGCGGAAGCGGTAACGGCGGTGAACGATATCGTACGCCAGCTTCTGCAGCCCGAGAGAGGAAACCGTAGGGGCCTTGAGTCGCCTAAACATGCTGCTATCGCCTCGTTAAGTTAATGAAGGTGTGGATGAAACCTAGACGCTGTCGGAGGATAGCGGCCGATATGCTCGCCGCGCATGATAAAGGCAAAAATCCATGGTGACAATACTACGCCCTATGCGGACCCGCCGATAGACCGTTCGATATCATGTAGAAATGATCGCGCGGAGAGGCCCCCGCCCGGGACACGCCAGCCCCAGTCGCGTCCTAGACCGAGTGCTGTAACTGCGTACTAAGTTGCCGCGCGCTTCGTATAGGCGTCGGCGCCACCCTTCATGAAATAGTAATCCTTGAGACCTTCGCGCTTCAAATAGTACTGGAGCCAGCGCACCTGCTGACCTACCGCATCGAAGACCATTAAGGTTTTCTTTTCCTTTTTGGCACGCTCGATATACTGACTTAGTTGCGCGCGGTCATCCAGCCCAAAATGGGCCACGGGTTCCGAAAGCACAACCATGTCGGCACGCTGAAATGTGTCGCGCACGTCTATCACCAAGGTTTTGGGACTGATCAGTGTGACGAATTCGTCGGGGGTCAATAGGTGGGCCTGAAATTTGTCGTCGTCGATCAGATCGCTGGGCGAAACTGGGCTCTTGCCCAACAGCACCGCATGTTGCGGGTAGGCCTTGGCCCACTCGATAATGCCGGCATCGAAAGCGTGGACGTCGGTGACTCTGTTGGTTTTGGCCTTTATCACCGCTTCGTAGGATTTTAGGCACGACCGGCCGTTACAGTAGAATACGATAGGCTTGTCATTGTTGGTTTTTCTGAGTGCACTGACCCTGCTGCCGAAGGCGCGGTCGGCAAGTGGAATGTTCATGGCGCCCTTGATTTGCAAGGTGTCAAATTCAAACTTCGAACGCACGTCGACAACCACGACCTGGTCAATTTTTTTGTACAGCTCCGTCAGCTCCATTACCGGCACCGAGAAGAACAACTTTCGGCCCGGGAACGCGGAATCTTCCGCCTGCGCGCAAAACGGTGCCAATACGCTACTCAACAACAGCAAACCCATCAAAAGACGTTTCATTGGATGTTTCATTGGCATTCCCCGGGGAATTCGAGCAGAAAAATGGAGTTATGGGCACGACGCCAGGACAGTGCGTAGCGTGGCATCCCAGCCGAGATACTAACCAATTAGCACATGGATACCGGTTAATCCAGAAGGATCAGATGTTATAGATGTATTGCGCCCTATACCGACTCACCGATAGATCGTTCCGGGGGTATGCCCCACACCGATTTCTGCAACCAAGTCATAAGGGCTTCCGGCGGCAGCGGGTAGCTGAGATAATAGCCCTGCACTTCATCGGAACCGAGTATCGCCAGGAGATCGAGGGCATCCTGGGTCTCAACGCCCTCCGCCACCACGCGGTAGCCGAGATTGTGGGCCAAATCGATGGTGGAGCGCGCGATCACCGCATCGTTGTCGTCATGGCTCATTTGTAGCACGAAGGATTTGTCTATCTTCAGGGTACGCAGTGGCAGTTGTTTCAAGTACGCCAGGGACGAGTGGCCGGTACCGTAATCGTCGATGCTGATGACCACGCCGATGTCGCTCAGGCTGCGCAAGGTCGCGGCACCCCGTTCGATATCGCTCATCAACACATTCTCGGTCACCTCCAGTTCCAATGAACCGGGGGCAACCTGTGCCTGTTGCAGCAGATTGCGTATCTTCTGGGCCAACCCCGCTTGGTTGAACGAACGTCCGGAAACATTCACCGCCACGCTCAGTTCAATACCCTGATCGCTCCATGTCTTGCACTGGCCGAGTGCGTTAGCAATGACCCAGTCGGTAATGGGATTGATCAGGCCGGAGCGTTCGGCAATGGGAATAAACTGGTCAGGCTCCAGCAGACCGAGCTGGGGATGCTGCCAGCGCAGCAATGCCTCGACGCCGGCGATGCGACCGGTCTTGAGGTCCAGCTTGGGCTGGTAATATAGTATTAATTCCTGTTGTTCCAGGGCGTGGCGTAAATCCACCGACAGCTGCAAACGTTCGGGGGTGTGTTTGTCCGAAGCCGCGTCATAGTGGGCGTATCCGGCATCGGTGTGTTTGGCGGTGTACATGGCCACATCCGCGCGGCTCATGAGGGTGTCCACGTCTTCGCCGTCGTCCGGATAGACGGCGATACCTATGCCCACGCCAAGATAGAATTCGTCTTCGCCGTGGCGAAATGGTTTAGTGAAACACGCCAGCAGTTTCTGCGCCACCCGTTCGGCGTTGCGTTTTCCATCGCGCTCGTCGGGCATCAATACGGCAAACTCGTCGCCCCCCAGGCGCGCCACCGTATCCAGCTCGCGTACCGCATCGCGCAACCGGTCACCGACCTTGCGCAGGATCTCGTCGCCCACTGGATGGCCCAGGGTGTCATTGATCTCCTTGAAGTGATCCAGGTCCATGAGCATGAGCACCACCTGCCTGGAAGGATGGCGGGCGGCCGCGGCAATCGCCTGGGTCAGGCGGTCGATGAACAGCGCACGATTATGCAGCCCCGTGAGGCTGTCGACGGTGGCGAGTTGGTGCAGTCGTTCCATGGTCAGCTTCTTTTCCGTGGTGTCTTCCATGAGACCATCGATGCGCACGATGCGGCCGGTGTCATCAGCGAACGGATGAAACACCCGCCGGAACCAGCGTAACTCACCATTCGGCCGCTGCACGCGGCTCTCGACCTCGACTCTTACACCCAGCATCGCCCTCTGCCAGGCGTGCTGGACCAGATCACGGTCTTCCGGCACGGTCCAGCCGAGGCACGGAATGGGCATTTCGATATTCATTTCACACACCGCGTGGCTGATCGGGCTCACATACAAGGGCCGGTTGTTGATCACATCCACCGACCACAGGGTCTGCGGCAGATTGGCCAGCAGGCTGGTGACTTGCGCCTGCAAACCGGCGACTTCGGCCCTTTGCTGTTCCAAGGCCTCCACCGCACTGTCCCAATAACCCTCCAGCATTTGCCCCATGTCACGGAAAAGCAGCTTGTTGATGATGCTAATGAGCGGCGCTCGATCGCCGGCCGGAATATCGGCGCTATGGTTGATAATGGATACGAGATGTTCCAGATACAGCAGGTAGGCCCCCATGATCCATACCGGGTCGATGGTATAGCCATAATGTATTTTGCCGATTTTGGCGAGACGCGCGGCGCTGGCATCGCCGCTGTCGCCGTCGAGAAAATTGGAAAAATGCTGTGACTGTGTTTTGACCAGCCTGGCAATTTCACCGCCGTTGGCTTCGTAGCGCTTGAGCACTTCCGCCATGGCCGGATGGCTCATAAGATAGGCATAAAACGAAACGACGAAACTGTCCACGCCCTGCAGCAGTACCGGGCGATACCGGGTCAACTGCTGGAGGTCGATGTCTTGCAAGCCAAGGAAAAGATTAAACGCATGATTGATCGCGTGCTGGTCATAGCGACGCGCGCCGCCTGGGGCGGGGTTGGGTTCCGGTATCACGGAAGGCATTATTTTATTGTCGCCCCGGTTATAGTAATTTTAGGGGAGGCATCCAGCCCCTACGGCTTATCCCGGCACACTACGACTAAGGACATAGTAGCCAAAGTATTTATGTTTTGCCAGCAAGCTATTGCATTCCAAGAACTAATTTTTTGGGCCTTATATTAG
>JANOTM010000120.1:0-5500 GCA_031416355.1 Gammaproteobacteria bacterium | reverse complement strand
CGGCAAAACCGGCCCTCATCCTCGGCAATTGCTCCTGCATTGCTCTACCTCCGGCATCCATGCCGTCGTGTCCTTCTCCCGGAGGGAGAAGGGACTGTGTAGCAGGCGGTGTGCACTATTTAATGGCCTCCTCAGTAAGTGCCATTTGTTAGTGAGAAATTAATCAGTTTTTGTATGGTGGGCACCGCCCACCCTACATCTTACTGCTGCTGCGACGGCTATGCGGCGTTATTTAAGGTGTTATGTTTAATGCTGTTCCAGCCGGCCCAACTCTTCCAAGATAGTGAGCACCAGGGTCTTGCTGCGTGTGCCGAGATTGCGGGTAAGTTTGTCGGCATCGCGTTCACCATTAATGATGGGGCGCAGTACCGACGCCACCCCGGCCATTTCACCGCCCACGCGCGTCATCTGTTCGCCCATGTTGCCCAGTACCACCAGGGCCGCGGCATCGCCGTGCGCCGCCTGACGGATCATGGCGGCGAGGCCGGGGGCGGCCATTTGTGGGTTGCCGGCGGGGGTTTTGGGGTCGGGTAGGGTGGCGGGATTCTGCAATCCCTGCAGGATGGTGTGCACGATAATGGTGTCTTCTTCATCTAGCCCCGTCAGCACACCGCTGTCGCGGCGTCCACCCAGGACGGCGCGCAGGGCGCCTACTAGATTGCGCCAGCCATTGTCTGCCATGTCCCGCAGCGGCACTTCCAGCTGTGTTGCGAGTTCGCGTCGCTGGCAGGCCTCGGCCACCGCGCGGATGAGGGCGGCGTGGGTATTGATGACTTGTTGTTCTTTATCGAGCATGGCGAGAGATCGTTAGGTTAGGGTGCCGTGGCCGGTTTATTTGACCTGAGACGCTAAGTATATTTGAATGGGCGCCCGTTAGCCCACCTCTAGGGAAGTTTGTTCATGCCGTTAATCCGCCCGTTTACCGGACTGCGCCCGCGTCCGGAAGTTGCCGCGCAAGTCATCGCACCCCCCTACGACGTCCTCAGCGCCGACGAGGCGCGCACCCGTGCCAGCGGCAAGCCTTGGAGTTTTTTGCACATTTCCCGCCCTGAGATCGATCTACCGCCGCATACCGATCCGTACGATCCCAAGGTGTATGCCCAGGGCCGGGAAAATTTCCAGCGCCAAATTAAAGAAGGTGTGCTGCAATCCGACCCAAAGCCATGTTATTACTTCTATCGCCTGGTGATGGGCGATCATACCCAGACCGGCCTGGTGGCGGTGGCGTCGGTGGCGGACTACGACATCAACCGCATCCGTAAACATGAGTTCACCCGCCCCGACAAGGAAGACGACCGGGTGCGCCAAATCGACGCCCTCAATGCCCAGACCGGGCCGGTGTTTCTTACCTACCGGCATACTGCCGTGATCGATCAACTGGCGGCGACCATCACCGCCGCCGCCGCGGATGTGGCGACGACCGCCGACGATGGCGTGCACCATAGTGTGTGGGTGGTGCGCGATGCAAATGCCATCGATCTTATTACGCGCACCTTCGACGCCATGGCGTGCCTCTACATCGCCGACGGCCATCACCGCTCGGCGGCCGCGTCCCGGGTGGCCGCGGCGCGGCGCGCGGCCAATCCCCGGCATACCGGCCAGGAGCCGTATAATTATTTTCTCGCGGTGATTTTTCCCGATAATCAAATGCAGATCATGGATTACAACCGCGTCATCAAAGACCTCAACGGCTTAACACCGGAGGCCTTACTTCAAAAGGTGGCCGACGCTTTCCATGTTCAGCCACAATCGGCGTCGGTGCGGCCGGCCACCGCCGGTGAGTTTGGTATGTATCTTTCGGGTTGCTGGTACCGATTGGTTATCAAGCCCGAGCGCATCCCGCGTCACGACCCGGTGCGGCGGCTGGACGTGAGCCTGCTGGCGGATAACTTGATTGCGCCGCTGCTCGGCATCACCGACCCACGGCGCGATAAGCGTATCGACTTCGTGGGCGGTATTCGGGGCCTAAAGGAACTGGAGCGCCGGGTGAACAATGGCGAAATGGCGGTGGCCTTTGCGCTGTATCCCACTGCCATGGCCGACCTCATGGCGGTGGCCGATGCCAATGAGGTCATGCCGCCCAAGTCCACCTGGTTCGAGCCCAAGTTGGCGGATGGGTTGGTGTCGCACTTGCTCGACTGACTTTGCGAATTAATTTGTAGGGTGGGCATCGCCCACCACGCGCAGCTTCGGCCAGCGCACGCTGGTGGGCGATGCCCACCCGACCGATAAACGTTTGTAAACGTTGCGCTGTCTCGATGCCGGATTTCTCGCTTCGCTCGAAATGACAGCTTGTTCATACTTCAGCGCTCGCGCGACCGGTCATATTTCTCGCGCAGGCGTTTACGTTCGTCCGGATTCATAGTCTCGTAACGCTCGCGTCCGCGCTCCGCACCTTGGCGTTCATCCGGGCTCAGGCGCTGATAGCGTTGCACCCCTTGGCGCAGGCGCGCCTTCTGTTCTGGTGTATAGCCTTGCCACTGCTGGTGATGTTGGCGCAGCAATTGTTGCTCTTCTTCGTTGAGGGTATTCCAATCGTCATTGGCCGCCACCTGCCAGGGAGCGGGCAGCGGACTGGCTGCGACACCGATGTCGGCGGCCAGGGGCGGCGCGCCGAGTACCGCCAAAAGCAGCAACAGGATGCGGGGCTTGTGCATATTATGACCGGTCGGCATCGGAATCTTCCGGGGTGGGATGATTCGATAACCACAAGTAAAAATCAATATCCGCATACACATCGGGCACGTCCCCCGGCGCCTGGGCCAGTTCCTGGGGCGTCGATGTGGGGCCAGACTCGAGTCCAAAGAAAACACCCGCGCTTAAGACCACGGCCAGTATCGTCGCCAAGGCCAAGCTCGGGGCCAGAAAATAGCGCGCCGGTGTGGCAGTGCGCGATGTCGCGGCCTTGCCTGCCAAGGCCGCCTGGCGGCGCACACGTAGTTGCTGTGCGAGTCGCGCATCCGGCTGGTCAGACGTGGCCACGGTATCCATCGCGGCCATAGCGTGACGGCAATGAACGCAGTCGCGCACATGCTCTAAGAGCTGGGATTTGGCCGCCGGGTTATTATCCAGCAGTCCGGCGCGCAAACGATCCAGTTGCGCGACCTCGGGGTGATCGGGGTGTCTAGGATGAGTGCTGTTCATGGTCCCATACCTCTGCAAGTGTAAGGCGCAAGGCCTGCAATGCGCGAAAGTGATGTTGCTTTACCGAGCCCTCGGCGCAACCGAGTACCTGCGCCGTTTCCTGCACGCCCAGCCCTTGGGTTTCGCGCAGTAAGAACACCTGACGCTGGCGTGCCGGAAGTTTCGCCACCGCGGCATCGATGTGGCCGCGGGTGCGGCGCGCGCCTACGGCCGTTTCCGGTTCGTGGGTGCGGCTGCCGGCGATATCTGTTTCCAGTGGGTCGAGCATGTCCTCGTGGTCTTCCGGTTTGTGCCGGTCAAACAAGGAAAAGACCATGTTCACGCCCTTGTTCACCATGCGCCGGCGGCGCGCATCGTTAATGCGATTGTTCAAAATAGTAAAAAACAGCGCCGGCCATTCCACCGGGGATTTTTCGCGATAACGTTGCACCAGTTTCAGCATGCTGTCCTGCACGATGTCAAGGGCGAGCTCGTGATCCCATAGGGCGTAATGTGCCATACGATAGGCCTGATGCTCCACTTGCGCGAGAAAATCATTCATAGGGTCGCGCGCCGGCGTAGCCTCCATAGACATAAGGCCGGTATCCATGGGGCCCGCCGAGACACGCGCGGTACCTTCCGTCATCCGGGCAGGCACGGCGACTGCCCACAGGGGTGCTCCCGCCAGCGAGATACGCTTTTAATCGTCGTCATCCTCGTCTTCGTCGTCATCATAATGCCCACGGCCGTGATGATGATGGCGATTTTTACAGTTCCGGACATGATGCCGATCATACCGTGGACGGTACGCCGGCTGATAATACTCATAATGCGGCGGCTCATACACGATCACGGGCGCCACTCTTATATGCGGGTGATGGGGCACAGGAAAATGATGCCCAAATCCAAAGTTGATTTCCACATGCCGATCACGGGCCTCGGCCACCGGCGCGGCGATGGCAAACAGTAGGGGTAAGCTCAGGATTATGCGACGGATATTCATGTTTTTCTCCTGTTATGAGTCCACAAAATGTGGCCTTCATACCCTACTAACGTTGCACCGGGCAAACGGGTGACACGAATGGCAACTTTATTTTTAAGGTCACAACCCCATCAATTCACTGTGTATGCCACAAAAACCCAACATCCCGTCATTCCCGCGCAAGCGGGAATCCAGCGGTTTTTGCAGGCCTCCTGGATTCCCGCTTGCGCGGGAATGACGAAAAATCCTGGCGATTGCCTTAAATAAGCGCCATTCAGACACGACCCCGTTAACGCTTGCCCGCGCCACTCACCGCCCGCAATACCCGGTCCAACACCCGCGCCGGCAACACTCGCCTCAGGACCGCGAACAAGTGGGTGGGGAAAGTCACCGCATAACGCACCCGTGGGCGGGTGGCGGTGAGCGCATGACTGACTTTTTCCAGCACCGCCTCTGGTGGCAGGGTAAAGGGTAGGGGCTTGGTGCCACCCAGGCGCTGTTCAACCTGACCATAATATGCCCGGTGGGGGCTGCGTTCCTGGTCTATATGGTCGCGAAACGCCTGATAGGCGTTATCTCGGAAACGGCTGGTAATAGGACCCGGCTCGATCAAGGCCACGTGGATATTCGTGCCCGCCAGTTCCAGCCGCAGGGTATCGGACAAGGCCTCCAGGGCATGTTTGCTCGCGGTATAAGCCCCGCGATAGGCCAGGGAGACGATGCCCAGAAGCGAACTTATCTGCACGATGCGTCCGGCATGCTGGGCGCGAAACACCGGCAGCAGCCGGTTGGTGAGTTCCTGGGTACCGAAGACATTGGTCTCGAACTGGCGGCGCAGGGTATCCCGGCTCAGATCTTCCACCGCCCCCGGTTGGCCATAAGCGCCGTTGTTGATCAGGGCATAGAGCTTGCCGCCGGTGCGTTGTAGCACCACATCCACCGCCGCGTGTATGGATTCGGAAGAGGCAAGGTCCAGCACCAGGCTGTCCAGCCCCAGGGCCACCAGGTCGGCCACGTCTTTGGGTTGACGCACGCTGGCGAACACCCGGTAGCCGCGGGCGTGCAGCCCCAAGGCCAGGGCACGGCCGATGCCGGACGAACAACCGGTGATGAGGACAGCTTGCTTTTCTAACAGTGGTAGACCCCGTGCCGGGAGGAAAATAATTTTAAACATAACGCCATAAATAAATAATGCCGCCTAGCGGTAGGGTGGGCATCGCCCACCCTACACGGCTGCGGCGGGGCGCAGGCTGGTGGGCGATGCCCACCCTACAAACCTGAGCAGGCCATTAAATATGGCACCTCGCCTACTACACAGTTCCTTCTCCCGCGGGAGAAGGACAGGATGAGGGCCGGTTTTGCCGTGGACCCTCACCCCGGCTATTCCCGCCGGGG
>JANOTM010000119.1:0-6881 GCA_031416355.1 Gammaproteobacteria bacterium | reverse complement strand
CCCATCTCGCCTTCGATTTCGGCCTTAGGCGTTAATGCCGCCACCGAGTCGATTACCACCACATCCACTGCGCTGGAGCGCACCAGCATGTCGGTGATCTCCAGGGCCTGCTCGCCGGAATCCGGCTGTGACACCAGCAGGTCGTCGATGTTCACCCCAAGCTTCTTGGCGTAACTCGGGTCCAGGGCATGCTCGGCATCGATAAAGGCCGCGGTGCCGCCCAACTTCTGCGCCTCGGCGATGACCTGCAGGGTTAAGGTGGTCTTGCCTGACGACTCCGGACCGTAGATCTCCACCACCCGACCCCGTGGCAGGCCGCCGATGCCCAGGGCCAGATCCAGGCTCAGGGAGCCGGTGGGTATGGTTTGGATGTTAGCGGTGGCGGCGGAATCCCCCAGACGCATGACCGAGCCTTTACCGAACTGCTTTTCGATCTGACCCAATGCAGCGCTGAGTGCCTTACCTTTATTAATATCCATCACCTGCTCCTGTGGGCTTACGCCCAGCCATAGTGGTTGAAGTAGGCGCCATCCCGTGCGCCCGCGCGTGCTATTCGTGGAATTATTTCATATCCGGGTAGGCCTCTCTAGCCCTGTCTCTAAGATAAAGCGCTTTTCCCGAAAATAAGTGAGAAAGCCGGCACGGTTCCACACATAATCGACTGTAAAATCCCGCAAATAAGGGTCTTATCCTCACCTTAAGCCCCGTGGGCCGTCCAAACTCTCTAGGTCCTGCAACAACCCTTGGATAGCCATCAGCACCGCCTGGCGCCGCACCCCGGTCCGATCGCCCTGAAAATGCAGGGTCACACTGCGGATAGAATGGCGGCGTCCACCCCAGGCAAAACACACGGTGCCTATAGGTTGCTCGGCAGTGCCGCCATCGGGGCCGGCAATGCCGGTCACGGCCAGGGCGAGATCCGCATGGCTATGGGCCAGGGCACCGGCGACCATGGCGCACGCCGTGGGTTCGCTCACGGCACCGTGCTGGGCAAGAATGTCAGTGGCCACGTCCAGCATCTCGTGCTTGGCCATATTGCTATAGGTCACAAAACCGCGTTCGAACCATAAAGCGCTGCCGGGCAAATCGGTTAAGGCCTGGGCCACCCACCCTCCAGTGCAAGATTCCGCCGTGGCCACGGACAATCCCGCCATCCGCAAGTCATGGGCCACGCGCTGCACCAGTGTCAGAAGTTCTGCATCCATAGCCAATAGAGTCCGTGCAAGCTCAAGGCCGCGGCCACACCGGCCGCTACATCGTCCAGCATAATACCTAAACCTCCATGAACATGGTTATCCAACCAACGGATGGGGAAGGGCTTCCAGATGTCGAACAAACGAAATAGTAAAAACCCCACCCCCATCCATACCCAGCCCGCCGGTGCCATGAACATGGTCACCAGATAACCGACGATTTCATCCCATACTATGCCGGCATGATCGGGCACCCGCAGATCGCGGGCGGTCTGCTGGCACAGCCAGATGCCCACCACAAACAACACACCAACGACGAGGACATACCAGCCTATGGCCAGCGTCTGCAAATAAAAATAGACCGGCACCGCTATCAGGGTTCCAAAAGTGCCCGGCGCCACCGGCATCATCCCGGCGCCCAAACCAAAGGCCAGGAGATGGACTGGGTTGCGCCACACCTCAGCAATGGTCACGGCAGTTTTTTTATTCATGGCGTCAACGGCAAACCTTATTTAGATACACGGAAATGATCGTAGCCCGCGGTGCGTGTCTGAACCTCTTTGCCGGCTCCATCCACCAAACGCAAACCCGGCTGTGCCTGGATTTCTCCTATGCGGGTAAAACCGCAGGAAAACCGCGCCGCCACTTGTTGCAACGCGCCTTGCTGCGCCACCGGAAGGGTAAAACAAAGTTCGTAATCGTCGCCATGGGTGAGGGCGACCTCCCACCCTAACTGCGGCAAGCAACGCCGGTAAGCCGCGGACAAGGGAATGCAGGCAAGGTCGAGTCGCGCACCCACGCCGCTGGCAGCAAGCACATGACCCAAGTCCGCCGCCAGGCCATCTGAGACATCAATGCAAGACGTGGCCATACCCCGCAATGCCTGCCCTTCCCGTACCCGCGGTGTGGGCAGATGCAGGCGCCGCAGCACCTGCGCGCGCTCGGCCTCGGGCAGCTGCAAGGTGCCGGCATGCTGCAACAGGCCTACACCGGCATCGCCCAATTGGCCGGTGACATACACCAGATCGCCGGCGCGTGCGCCGCGACGTAATAGCGCCTGGCCGCGCGGCACTAAACCCTGGGCAGTGACAGTGATGGTGAGCGGTCCACGGGTGGTATCGCCGCCCACCAGTTGCACGCCGTACTCGTCTGCCAAAGTAAACATGCCCTGGCAAAAAGCTTCGATCCACGTCGGATCGACCTGCGGCAAGCTGAGGTTGAGGGTAAACCATGCCGGGGTCGCGCCCATGGCGGCGAGATCGCTGAGACTCACCGCCAGGCACTTGTGGCCGATGGCAGACGCTTCGGTATCGAGTGGAAAGTGTATGCCCGCATTCAAGGTGTCGGTGGAGGTCACCAGCTGCTGGTCCGCCGCCACTTCCAGCACCGCGGCGTCATCACCGATACCCACGGCCACGTCCGCGCGCTGCAAGGACTGGCGTGTAAAAAAATGGCGTATCAGTTCAAACTCGTTCACGCGGGTTCTAGCTCGAGAATAGCCCACTAGGGCCATGCGCAGACAGGTAAGGTGCAGTGCACGGGTACAGCATCTATACCCTCAGCACACGCGCGACGTTATTTCGCTCGCCCGCAGCTTGGCGGCGACCTTGTCCAAGACGCCGTTGACGAATTTATGTCCGTGCTCAGCGCCGAAGATCTTGGCCAACTCCACCGCTTCGTTGAGTATGACCTTGTAGGGAATCTCCGGGTGAAACTCGAACTCGAATACGCCTATACGCAAGATGGCACGCTCTACGGGATCGATCTCGTTGATAGTGCGCTCGATATGCGGCAGCAGATGATCGTCCAGTTCATGCTGGTGCAGGGGGATTTCCAGCACCAGGTGATGAAAATAATCCAGATCCACGCCGTTCAGTTCATGGTCGCTGATGAAATGACTCTCGATCTGTTCCGGCGGCTGTTCCGTTAATTGCCATTGGTACAACGCCTGCACCGCGGCTTGGCGTGCCCGGCTGCGGCTGCTTTTGCCCGAGCTTGCCACCTAGGCCCTTAGCTTCTTGAGTAAGCTGACCATTTCGATGGCCGACATGGCGGCATCGACGCCCTTGTTGCCGGCCTTGGTGCCGGCGCGCTCTATGGCTTGTTCGATAGTGTCTACGGTAAGCACCCCAAAGGCCACGGGCAAATCGAACTGCATCATGACCTGGGCCAGGCCCTTGGAAGATACACCCGCCACATAGTCGAAGTGCGGTGTGGCACCGCGTATCACGGCGCCCAGGGCAATGAGCGCGTCGTATTTCTTGCTGCCTGCCAAAATCTTGGCAGTGAGGGGAATTTCGTAGGCGCCCGGCACCCGCACCACATCGATCAGCGCCGCGTCGGCACCATGGCGTATCAGGGTATCGATGGCGGCTTCCAGCAGGCGCTCACCGATAAAGCCATTGAAGCGGCCCAGCACGATGCCGAAACGCGCGCCCCGAACTATTAATTCCCCGTCGATATTTTTCACTTCCGCCATGTTAGATTTCTTCTCGCATTGACATTCTTATTAGCTACTAAATGACCGCCGTCGCCGTCGCTTTATTTTTTTAGCGCGCGCGGTATATCCTGGTCCTGGGCAACGGCACTAATATACTCCACGATCTCCAAACCGAAACCGGACATGCCCGGTGCCTTCACTGGATTGCTCAATACCCGCATCTTTCCTACACCCAAGTCCGCCAGTATCTGGCTGCCTAAACCATAGGTGCGCAGCTCTTGCTGGCAGCGCTTACCTGCCGATTCTATGCCTTGTTCCTGCAGATGGAAATGCTCGACTTGTTTCAGCAGGTCTGCGGCCGGTTCGTGCTGGTGCAGAACCACTACCACGCCCTTGCCTTCCTGGGCCACGCGCGCGAGCGCCGCACGCAACGTCCAGGAGCCGCCGCGATGCGCAGTACTAAACAGGTCCAGCAGGCTAGACTGGACATGTACCCGCACCAGCGTCGGCTGATCGCGCGCCACCTTGCCACGTACCAGTGCCAGATGGGCGGCGTCGCCGATATCGTCGTGATAGGCCACGACACGGAACTCGCCGAATTCCGTAGGCATATGGCATTCGGACACACGCTGCACGGTGGATTCATTTTCCATACGGTAGCGGATAAGATCGGCAATGGTACCGATCTTGAGATTGTGTTCGCGCGCGAATACCTCCAGCTGTGGCAAACGCGCCATGCCACCGTCCTCGTTCAGGATTTCACAAATGACGCTCGCGGGCTCCAGCCCCGCCAGACGCGGCAGGTCGATGCCGGCCTCGGTGTGGCCGGCGCGTGCCAGTACCCCGCCGCGCTGGGCCATGAGCGGAAAGATATGGCCCGGCTGCACCACGTCGCGCGGCCCGGCGTTGGGCTTAACCGCGGCATGCACCGTGGTGGCGCGATCCGCCGCCGAGATACCCGTGGTCACCCCGTGCGCCGCTTCGATGGAGACGGTGAAATTCGTGGTATAGGGGGAATTGTTTTCGTTGACCATGAGCGGCAGCTGCAACTGGCGGCAGCGCTCCTGGGTCAGGGTCAGGCACACCAAACCGCGTCCGTGACGCACCATAAAGTTGATGTCTTGCGCGCGCACGTGTTCCGCGGCCATGAGCAGGTCGCCCTCGTTCTCGCGGTCTTCATCGTCCATGATGATGACCATGCGGCCGCGCTTTAGCTCATCAATAATCTGATTTATAGGGCTTATAGGCATACTAGGCACTCAAAAACTCGATTATCCCCCATATTCGCCTCGAATTCCCAGAATTACACATAATTTAGCCACCGGTTTGTAGCCGCCGACGATCATCCTTGAGGCGCCGGGTAAGCAGAGAAAATGGTCTACAATTTACAGTAACCGAAATATCCGCCAGGAATGTATGCCAACGTACAGTATCTTGGAAGCAAAAGGCGGATAAACATTTCTAAATACCTTCGCAACGCTAAAAGTGGGTTATCAGAGTGCTAGTCGATGCTGATGGGTACGGGAAAGCCGGCCCGGTATCTCAACCCCTCTGCTAGGACAGCGTGCGATTAGTGTAACAGCCTGGGGAGTGTCTTACACGTGTATATGCAGAAGGCCGAAAATCTACCCGACACACTCATGCTATATGAAAATAGCAGGTGGCCTGCTGCTGAACCCGTAACGCCGGCGGCTGAGCCTGATATGCCCCCTGCTTGCATCGTTCCGGGTTTCACCGTTGGCAATTACCGTGTGGACAGCGTGCTGGGCGAAGGCGGCATGGGCATGGTCTATAAGGCTCACGATCTGCTCCTCAATCGCACCGTCGCCTTGAAAGTCCTGCCCCCGCGCCTATTGCACAATCGGGAATTTCTGCACCGCTTCCGTACCGAGGCCCAAGCCCAAGCGCGCTTGAACTCCCCTAATGTGGTCACCCTTTATTCCCTATTGGAAGTGCCGGCCGGGCTGATCCTGGTGATGGAATATGTAGAAGGCCAGACCCTGGACAAGCGCATCCAGGCTGGCCTGCTATCGGTAGACGAAGCGGTGCGAATTTTTAACTTGGTTCTGCAAGGAGTGGAGAGCGCCCATCTAATGGGTATCGTGCATCGCGACCTGAAACCGGGAAACATTTTCATTACTTCCCAGAATGAAATCAAAATTATGGATTTCGGCGTGGCGCGCATTCTCGATAGCCGCGATCATACCCTGGCCGGATCCATGCTGGGCACCCTGCTTTATATCGCACCGGAACAAATCAACGGCAAGGAGGCGGACTTCCGCTCGGATATCTACACCCTTGGTATCAGCCTGTTTGAAGCGGTCACTGGACGACTGCCGTTCGAACGCACCACTGATTACACCCTGATGCATGCACACATACTGGAAAAACCGCCCAAGCCCCGCACCCTGCGCCGCAAGGTGCCCAAACAACTGGAACGGGTAATACTAAAGGCGATCGAAAAAGATCCGTACAAGCGATTTCAGAGCGTGGCGGAGTTCCGTGTAGCCCTAGTACGACATGCCAATCCCGGTCTGGCGGCGCTCTTGCGCCCGACACGGGCCCCGGTCAAAAACCCTCTTTTGTTGCCGGCGCTGCACCGCTCAGTGCTGAATCGGCGTGGCGGGAACCACCGTCAACTGGTAAGTTTAGGCTTCGATCTTATGCTCATTGCCATAGTCGCTGGCTTGGTGTTCTCGCTCGGGCTGTTACCGGCTAAAAATAAGGCTTCGGCAACCGACGCGGCCATGCGTGCTCCCGCGGCCGCGAATACGTCCCCCACGGCGCGCAAAAACAAAGATACTCCGCTTGCGCGCCGCGCCTCCACGGAACATTACGCACGCCAGCGCAGCGCCAAACAGTCCGAGGCAACGCGCCGGGATGGCGCCGATGTGGCGAATAAAGTAAACAGCCCGCCTGCGAAAAATTACGATGCGCTCAAAAAGGCCTGGGGCGGAAGCTGACAGCTGACCTCCATCCATGTACATTATGGGAATGTGTATCCCTGGAGACAGCAACCGAATGATAAGACAAAAATTACCCGCCGCAGCGCTCCCCGTTGTCTTGTTAAGCACCTTGTTGTCTCTTCTGGCCGGCTGTGCAAGCCTGTCCGATCGCGGCTGTAAGATGCAAGAAGCCCGGGCACGCACCGCCGACCTATCCACCCACTATCGTCCCAGGCCTTTTTGAGCGCATCGTAATTTTTCGCAGGCGGGCTGTTTACTTTATTCGCCACATCGGCGCCATCC
>JANOTM010000118.1:0-6136 GCA_031416355.1 Gammaproteobacteria bacterium | reverse complement strand
GCCGATAGGGAGGTTGCGTTGCCGGCCGGCGGTGTTTGCGGGATGGCGAGTATGGCCGGTGGGTGTTGGGGATTGCTTGACTGCCGCACCGGCATGGCAGGTGCGGCAGTCACAGCTGACACGGCGCGTACATTGTCTACGAGCTGTACGTAAAGGGCATACTCTTTTTGTCCAGAGAGAGACGGCACCGCTGGGTTGGTAAGCATGAAGACGGCCGCATGCAGCAATGCAGAAATCAGCAGGCCAGTGTGTAAGCGCGTCACGGTAGTTTTAATTCCGGCGATATACCACGGTCACCCATACACCGGCGTAGTGTTCGCATGTCGATACTCCCAGCGCACCCACCGTGCACATGTGTATTGTCAGGTTGTCATGACGAGATGCTTGAGAAGATAGGTTGGATGGGTCAGTCCCATGCGCAACCGTCTGCCCACCGCAGCTTTGCCATGTTGTTCAGGCCGGTCTCCGGGCTTGCGAAGGTCTACGTCGAACCGCCTTCCCATGCCGGATCGGCACAGTGGCTTGTGGCGCAGGCGCGCTCACAGGGTACGACATCGCTCGCTTACCGTTGCGGGGGCAGCGTTGGAATCGTTGCAGTCGCAGGACCGTAACCCACCAACTTCCCGTTTCACCTGTGGATGGCGACACCCACGGGCACCTGAATCTGAGGTGCAATCTATGCGCATAGCCCAAGGGTGTCAAGGGCGTGGCGGATGCTGCGCGGTGTGTAGGTGGGGTGGTATATGCCGCTGCTATTCCAAATGGATGACGCGCCAGCCCAGGCGTAGGGCATGGGCCGTGAGTACCGGGTCGGCGTTGACCGCCACCGGATGGTCCACCTGGCTAAGCAGGGGTAGATCATTATGCGAATCGCTATAAAACCAACTGCCGGCAAGGTTTTGTTTGTGGGTGCGCAGCCAGGTTTGCAAGCGTTCGACCTTGCCTTCGCGGTAAGATGGGGTACCCGCGACCTTGCCGGTGTAGCGCCCGTTGATTTCCTCGGGTTCAGTGGCGATGAGATGCGGAATGCCGAATTCCGCGGCGATGGGTTCAGTGATGAAGCGGTTGGTGGCAGTGATGATCAGCAGGGTATCACCCTGCACTCGGTGTTTTTCCACCAAGGCGCGCGCCGCCGGCGTGATCAGGGGTAATATCTTGCGTTGCATGAATTGGCGGCGCCATTCCGTAAGGGTGGCGCGGTCGAATTGGGCCAAGGGGCGCAGTTGATGCTGCTCCAGAAACTCGAAGATATTCAGAGTGCCTGCCAGATAGGCGGCATAATAACGATCGTTGTCCTGCTTGAAACGCGCCGCGTCCACGGCGCCCTGTTCTACTAGAAATTCTCCCCAGGCGTGGTCGCTGTCACCACGCAACAAGGTAAGGTCGAGATCAAAAATGGCCAGACTCACGGTTTACTCCCGTTATGCACATATAAAGCTATCATTTCGGTTTAGCAGTCCACCACTAGGCACCTGATACGGCCATTCCGTTGCGTATATTCATTGCTGTACGGCGCCGTTCGTGGAAAAATCCCAGGAATACTAATCAATCGGCATGATGCCGTATACGCGTGTCTCCTGAGCACTACGATATTGGGCCTCTCCGGGAAGGAAAGGGCAGGAGGGAGGATATCATGATAGACAAAGACGGATACCGGCCGAACGTGGGCATCGTCCTATGCAACCAGGCCAACCAGGTGTTCTGGGCGCGCCGTTGTGGTAAGGACGGCTGGCAGTTTCCCCAGGGCGGGATTAAGCCGCAGGAGACGGCGGAACAGGCCTTGTTCCGCGAGTTGTATGAAGAGGTCGGTTTGGCCATTGCGGATGTAGAGGTCATGGGACGTACCCGCGACTGGTTGCATTACGATATTCCCAAGGATTTTCTGCGCGTGTCGCGCACGCCCAGTTTTCGTGGCCAGAAGCAGATCTGGTTTTTGCTGCGCCTGGTCGCCGCCGAGGAAAGCGTCCAGCTCGACACCTGCGATCACCCCGAGTTCGATGACTGGTGCTGGGTGGACTATTGGAGCCCGGTGCAACACATCGTTCAATTCAAGCGTGACGTCTACGCCCAGGCCCTGAAGGAACTTGCGCCCTTTTTATCCGTATAGGCCGGCGCCACAGGTGGCCGGCCCGCTATGGATGGCCCATCCTAACGATGTGTTCGAGATAGCTGCTGATATGGTTCCATCGGTTTTAAACCAGTCGCGCGCCTGGCCAGCGGCCACGTGCGTTGTATGCCCATGAAAAAATCCCTGGCGGGCCCCGCGATCTGGGCATACGGTCATCCGGTATTGGTGCTGTTACTGGCCGTGCTTATCGTGTTCAGCGGCTTGTTGGCCGTGGGGCGACTCCCCATCGATTTATCGGTGTTCAACGGCTACCCGCAAATTCGCGTACGGGTTCTGGATCCCGGCGTGCCCGCCGCGGTCATGGAAGACCGGGTAACCCGGCCATTGGAACAGGCATTAGCGGATATCCCCGGGTCCGTGAATATGGTATCCGCGTCCTCCGAAGGCCTCTCGGAGATTGCGATTTTTGTCGATGGAGCGCGTAATCTCGCCCCAGTGCGTCGCCAGGTAGGGGCGCATTTCGAATCGCTGCGTAGCGTGCTGCCTGCGGGTGTGGCTGCTCCCCAGATGGAGATACGCGACAGCGATCATATACCGGTCGCGGAACTGGTGGTGCGTTCTTCGGCGCCTGTTCCCGACAGCGCTCTACCTCGTCCATCCATGGACTCGTCCACCCGTACCCTGCCGCAGTTGCAGGCATGGGTGGAGGAGAGCTTGGTCCCGCAGTTCGTGGATATTCCAGGATTTGGTCGGATCGAGGTCGTGGGCGGACAGGTGCGTGAGATACACATCGTCCCGGATCAACGCCGACTCGCGGCCTTAGGCCTGGCGCTCGCGGATGTGATCGACACCTTGCATGCCCACGAACTCCAAGCGGATTCCAGCCACCGCAGCAGCTTTGCCCAGGATGCGGTGCAGACCCTGGGTGCGCTGCCCTTGCGCCTTGCCAACGGCGATGCCGTGGCCATGTCCGAAGTGGCGAGCATACAGGAAGTCGAAGACGCTAACGGCGAGCGCGCGTATCGCGATGCCCTACCGGCCCTGCGCTTGTTGCTCTTTAAGCGTCCTGGGGCGAGCACCTTGGGCATGGTGGAGATGTTCAAGTCACGGCTTGCCTGGTTGCGAACGAATAAGCTGATCCCACCACCGGTAGAAGTGGAGTGGTGGGCCAACCCTTTGATCGAGCTCAAGCGCACCGGGCGTAGCTTTCTGACCCTGTCCGCGGGAGGCCTGCTCCTGGCGTTGCTGATAACGGGTGTGTTCTGCCGCAATATTCGAGGGTTGCTACTGACCTTCGTTGCCGCCGTCGTCAGCCTCATGCTGGTATTCACTTTTTACCGGCTCGCCGGCCTTGGGATCAATGCCCATGCATTAGGCGGCATGATGATCGGATACGGTTTTATATTTGGCCTGCCCTTGGTGGTGTTGGAGATACTCAGCTTGCCGCCCGTGGCCTTGGATCAGGATGCGCGCCGGCGGGCAGCGCAACGATTACTGTTTGCCATTTTCCTGCTTACGGCGGCGGTGCTGGGACCGATACTTGTATATGGTGGCCTGCCGGGTCTGATTTTTCGTGATCTGATCATCGCCTTAACGATGACTATTGCCGCGGCTAGTATTGTCAGCATTACGCTAGTACCAGCCTTGATGCGCGCCACCCATCCCACGGACTCCACCCCACGGCAAAGCGCCTATAGATCCTGGTTGCAGCGTTTGTATGCAACCCCACGACGCGTAGCGTTGGCGGCATTGGTTGCTCTGATGATTATTCCCATTGGCCTGTATTACTATCGCGACAACCAAGGATTCCTTACCTACTCGGATTCAGCCGAGGTTCTGGTCTACGTAGACGTGCAGCCAGAGATGTCGCAGGAGCAAGCGGTCTCTATATTAAGCGCGGTCGAGTTGCTCGCGCGTGATACCGGCGATGTGGCCAGCGTACTGGCACACATGGCCGCGGCCGGTGGCCATATACCCGCGTACTCGGAGCACAAGGCGCACTTATTAAGAATACGATTATCACCGGAGATGCAACGCAAGGGCGGTGCTACCGCGTGGGTGGGTGATTTCGAGCGCGCCCTCGGGGCTTCCAGCCTGAAAGGCATTACATTGCGTAGCGTTGCGTCTCCCTATCTTGCGGTAGAACGCTTCGAAGATCCCGTTATGCGTGCCGCCAGCGGCGAAGTGTATTGGCGTGTATATGGACTGGATAGGGCGGTGCTTACACAGTTAGGTACGCATATGGTGCAACACTTACAGGCATTACCCGAGCTGCGTCACGTACGCCTAACGGCCGGCGCCGAGCGCCTGCAGACAGTGGTGCGTCTGGCGCCCGCGCATGCGACCGAGTCAGGGCTGGACGAGATAGCCATTGCGCGCGCGCTGCGTGTTGCCCGCGGTGGCCTGGTGATCGGTGATATTCCCAATGCCGGACGCCACATGCGGCTGCGGGTGATTTTGCCGGAACTGGCACCGCGGCCTGGTCGAAGTTTACCGCCGCTGTTATTACGCGGCGAAATCGATGAGCATGCCGCTGTGTATCTGGATAACATTGCCGATAGCGAAGAACTTCCCATGCCGCCGGTACGCTGGCGCGATCAGCAGCGTCCCATGATAGAAGTGCGGGCCACGCTCGCGACGAATGCGTCGCCCACAGGCGTGCTGCACAAGGTGCGCGATAGCCTGGAACAGTACAGTTTGCCAGCAGGCTATCACGCCGAGTTTGCCGGATTTATCGACAGTACGGCACGCGCCGCGCAACGCTCCCTGGTACTACTTGCCATAGCGAGTGCCCTGATCCTCGGCGTAATACTACTGGTTTTGCATGCTGCGAGAGCGGCGTTGCTGGTGGGGTTTAACGTGATGCTGGCCTGGGCCGGCGGCATATGCGGCTTGGTGTTCACCGGGTTACCGTGGACTTTGCCGGTATGGTTGGGAAGTATCATGTTGATTGCGTTTGCCGCGGTAATGACGTGGGTGGTGCTGGCTGGAATTCATATGATGCGCAAACATCCTACCCGTAGCGCTACCTTGGATGCGGCCGCACATTGCTCAAGTCGTATGGTTCTTGGCTTCGGTCTGTGCAGTTTGATATGTCTGGCGCCACTGGCCACGGGCTTGGTTCCGGGCTTTGAGGGGCTGCAACCGCTGGCGGTATTTATGGGTTTGGGTATGGTCTTTTCCCTTGCGGGTAATCTCTTATTGACCCCGATTCTGCTTTGCCGCTTGGAAAAATAATTTTGCCAGGGGAATAGGCGCGGCCATGTAAACGTCATTATCCCCATGCTAGGATGTTTCTAGGACTAGCCAGGTTAGCGTGTAAGAAAATCATCCAGGAGTTTATGCAATGCCAAGAGAAACAAAACTGCGTACCCGCACCCAGGAAGGGCTCATCGAAGTTCTGGCGCTCATCTCGCATCCCATGGAAACCGGTATGCGCAAGGACAAAGCCACGGGAAAAATAATTGCTGCGCATTTCGTCACTGAAATGACACTCGAACATAACGATCAAATCGTGGCGGAAGTATCTACTGGCATGGCTGTGTCCGAGAATCCGCTTATGGGATTCCGCCTCAAGCAGGCCAAGGCCGGGGACAAGGTGAAATTTAGCTGGAAGGACAATATGGGTGAATCGGGACAGGCGGAGGCGGTAGTGGAACCTTAGTCGTTGGCCGCGCGGCCTGCTGTATTTTCGTTTTTATTCTGGGGTATTTTCGCTGGTTGTACGCGCTAGCGCGCGGGTGTTAAACCCTACTAACGGGTCCCGCCCCGGCCGCTCTCGCGCATCCCTGCGCTTCGCGGCACTCGCACATCCTTGTGCATCGCAGGCGGGGTACTTTCTTGTCGCCACAAGAAAGTACCCAAAGAAGGGCTTCCTATCGCTCGCCGCGCAAAAACCGCCCGGTCCCCTGTGCTCCTCGCCCCACCGGGCCTGCGGTGCGCGGCGAGCGCTAGGGGATTTACATCAACCCCAAACCAACACCCACAAGCCTCTACTATCGGTCGAAGGGAGAAATCTAATAACGACGGTAACTATCTCAATGCCAGTTCGGTAGGTTGGGCTGAACT
>JANOTM010000117.1:0-6037 GCA_031416355.1 Gammaproteobacteria bacterium | reverse complement strand
CCGAAACGATCAATCGATACGATGTTGCCTAGGCCATCGTAATTGTAGCGTACGCTTGCACCGGTGGAGTCGACGACGCCGACGACACGGCCCAATTCGTCGTAGATATATTCGATAGCGCAAGCGGGGGCAGACCAAAGCGTACCGAGCACGGTGACCGCGGCAAGGACGGTGACGATGCGTCGCACGCGCGTTAACGCGAGAGAGAAAATACTGACGAATGAAGAGAACTTGCATTCGAGAGAATGCAACGGCCCGTGCAGCGACTCCGCGCGTTTCATGGTGCCTCGTTATGTATTTTATTATTATATTGTTATTCGTGGCACCTGATCTTTCTAACGCCTTCCGGTGCGCACAGTTCGTATGACGAACCTATCCTCCATCACGGATGAATCCTATACTGGTGGATTATTTTCTGTCAAGAAGAAAATGATTGAATAAAGCACTTCATTCGTTGCTATTTTGTATACCAAAGGAACCCTGCGCGCTCGTTAAGGATTTCAAGAATGCAACAATGTCGGCGCGCTCCTGCGGTGTCAGTAGCAACGGCCGATTGGCTTCGTGACTGCGATAGTACACCTCGAGTTCAACAGCTTCTTCTAATGTTGCCACGCTGCCGTCGTGCATATAGGGCGCGGTATTGGCCACGTTTCGCAGCGACGGTGTGCGGAATCGGCCGATGTCGCTGGGCTTGCGCGTCGTGGTGAATCGCCCCAGCGCTGCCACGTCGGCGTCTTGTGCGATTAAATTGCTCACTGCTTGCGGCGGCAAGTTAATAATATGCTTGGTTAGCGGCGCAAGTTTTGGCGAAATACGCTCGAATCCAACGCCCAGGCTATGAAAGTCGTTGTCCGTAAACAGCGCGCTTTGTGTACCAATAACGTGGCATGTCGCACAACGCGCACGACCACGAAATAACACCAAGCCATTGATTTCCGGCCCGGACAATGCCCGTTTATCGCCGCCATAGACGTAGCGATCAAAAGCAGAATCGCCCGAGACCAGGGAGCGCTCGAAACTGGCCAGGGCCTTGACGACATGGGTCAGCGAGATGTTGTTGGGTCGAATGTTGAAAACCGATGTAAAGGCAGACGCATAGTCTGCGTCGTTGCGTAGGGTCTTCAACATCAGTTCATGGTTTTCCAGGCCATGCTCGATGGGATTGACGAGCGGGTCTTGCGCCTGTTCCTCCAGGGTCGCGCGCCGCCCGTCCCAGAACTGCGACGTCAGATAAGCGACGTTCAACAGCGTCGGGGTGTTGCGTGTGCCGTCTTTTTTATTCAAACCCTGCGCCACTTTGCGTCCATCGGTGAAAGCCCGGTCGGCTTGATGGCAACTGGCGCAGCTTATTTTTCCGTCGGCGCTAAAGCGCGTGTCCTGAAATAACTTTTCGCCGAGTGCGATTTTTTCGGGTGTTTGCGCGTTATCCGCGGGCACCGTGATGGCCGGCAAGCCGAGCGGCGCATTGGTTAGTCCGGCGACGGTGGGCAAAAAATCCGGGGTCACCGCGGCGATAGCGGCCATACCGGCTAAGGTCATCGCTTTTTGGATGTGTGACATATTTTCTCATGTCTTGCGTATCTCTTTTGGCCTACTATAGTCTTTTTTCGGCCTTGGCGTCAGCGTGCGACTATTCCAATACAAAATGCGCAGACCTTGCTCAATCGTTCAGGGTACTTTTCGCCGCGGCTCACTTATACCTTTGGCCTAGAAACCGGGTACACCATGACCTTCCCCAGTGGGCAGCGTCATCCAGCCCGGATGAATGAATCTATCAACACTGCAGCAAAACTGATAAAGCGAAATGATCAACGCCAATCCCCATTTACCGTAGCAGCAACATCAGCGTCAGCGGATTGACGTTAGATTCGTGTCTATCATTCCCCATTTTCTGTTATGTCCCCAGCGCATCCGGAATGCTTCTCCTGAAACCAGTGCCTCGGTCGGTGACATCAAAAAGTTGCGCAACACCGTGGTCACTTCAGCAAGCGATAGGCTCTCCTTGGTTGCAAGCCCCTTTCCCAAAAATGCCTGCCACTGGGTTTGTTTAGGGAACCTCTGATCAGGTACCGTTCGCCCTGAGCCTGTCGAAGGGCGTTCTACGCAAGCCCTTGATTTCGTGCCTGCTTCCGTTCGTGCTTCGACAGGCTCAGCACGAACGGAAGACTTTTTCAGAGCTTCCTTAGTTTTATTGTTGTAAAACCCTGACGTGAAGGCTGTGGGAACTGAACTGGGCAACTCCGTTTTGCGCCGCTCGAAGGTTTTCCGTATCGACTCACTGAGTCTTTCCCCGTCAAACTCCAGATTGCGCACCAGTGTCCAGATGTCGTGAAAGTCCTTCATACGGCTGTTGGCCATATCGAGTTCTACGATGGCTTGGTATTTCTCCGCAATTGCATTCTCCGGCGTATAGACAAGCAGGTGCGGCGCCGGCTGATCCAGGAGGACAGGATAATCAATCCAGATCGGTGCCGGGTACACGACATCGCCGATGCCGACATCCACCTGCATCGGCACACGGGCGTTGCCAGGCAACCCCTGAAAGCGGATACGCCAGCCCTGGTAATCGGCATCGAGTGTAATGGCTTCCGTCGTGGTGCTTTCCGGGTCGTAGCACATACCGTCGTCCTCGACGCCGAGGCGTCATACACTCCCGAAGGATGACAACAAGGGCTTCCGCTGTGCCGGCAGTCCGCCCCAGCACGTCAATGTCCATAGTTGGTCGCGCCATGGGGATCTGCCAGACCCGCAGCAGCAGTGCGCCCTTCAACAGCAGCTTCTCGGCATGTTTGGACTGGCCGAGCCGATAGAGAAAACGTTCTATCGCGTAGTGCTGCAGCAGTTCGTTAAACGGCCGGCTAATATCCTTGGCCTGCATCAGCAGTCGCTGGTGCACCGATTGTGCGATGTTCACCAGCGGTCGGCGGGTCACTGAAGCGCCTCGATATAGGGCATCATGATCCGCTCGACCCGGCAAAGGCGCGCGTATTCGAGCAGCTCGCGGAGGGGGGCCTTCTTGCGGGTGTGGAATAGCTTGAGCGCTTCGACGGCCACATCTATCCCAATGCGGTTGCGAAAGCGAAAACAGTCGGCGAGCGTTTTCGCGGCGCTATATACGCGGACCTCGACACCATCCAGACGATGGGTTTCGATGCCCGCTTTGTAGATGGGATCTGACAGGCGAAAAAGTCGGATCGGGGGGAAGTCGAGCCTGGGTTGTTTTGTACCACGTGGCACCGCCACGTCAACCTGATGGGGTATCTGGGTCGTCATTCCATGGAATGCCAGGGCCGAAATGAGGCAAACAACGCCCTGCGGGATACGAGACGCCACGGCGGCCAGGTCCGGGTTGCCCAGCTCCGGCAGATCAGCGAGCCGGTACAGACCCCGTGTTACTTGCTGAATCCGGCCGGCGTCCCTGAGCCCATAGAGGGTGCGGGGATGAACCCCAAGGGCGATAGCACGAGAGGTGCGCAGCATCCCCCCGTGTTTCTTGAAAATCGCCTCGGCCTTGCGCCATGTTTGGGCATTATCCATAGCGGATAAAAATACCACTAGTTATGGGTATGTGTAAACCTTTCTATCCGTGCCCAATATTAGCTTCTTTCGGGCGGACTAAGCTCGGTGGCTTCCTTCGGTGAAAACCCGGTCGGCTTGATGGCAACTGGCGCAGCTTATTTTTCCGTCGGCGCTAACCTACGTGCCTTAAAATAACTTTTCGCCGAGTGCGGTTTTTTTAGGCGTTTGTGCGTTATCCGCGGGCACCGCAATGGCCGGTAAGCCTAGCGGCACATTATTGGTTTGGCCCACGGCTTTCGGGCAAAAAATCCGGGATCGCGGCAGCAACAATAACAATTACGGCCAGCGTCGTCGCTTTTTTGTTTGACATATTTTTCCACCCTTGACACAGGCAAAGCGGGCAGGACTATGACACAAGCCGTGAGTTACGGCATTTACCAGACCATTATCGACTGCGTTCGACGCTAAGCGTATATCATCAACAACATCGTAAGGGTCTTGCCCGCCCGTTCGCGCCGCGCGTTGGTGTGTCGTACACGACCTACGACTTATCCCAGCACTACGCCACGGAGGATATCCATCATCACTCGTGTCTGCCGGTTCAATAATACTATATCGCCGCCGATGATCAGGCGTATATACGGCGCTGGCAAGGGGCTCAAACGTGCTTCCAGATCTTCCGGCAAGCCGCGCCCTTGCAGGCCGGGCGGGAGGGCGTCGCGTTTTCTCAGGCCCGGCGGCAGTTGCCCGCGTTTCGCCAAACCGGGTGGAGTTTTCTTAACACCGCTGCGTGCATGCTCGCGGTAATAGTCCTGGATTAAAGCACGGTCATGGGACGTGATGGCGACTTCCACGCTGGCGTGGTTGTCGCGCACCGCGAAACGTCCCGAGGTGATCATATGGGTGGCGCAGCCACCGAGCCATAGCGCCGCTAGGACTACGGTTAATTTTTTGAACATTGCTGGATACTCCGGTTAAACATCATGCCTTGAATAATGCCGCATTGACGTCGTAGTAGGGTGGGCATCGCCCACCGGCTTGCGCGGCCCGAGCCGTGTGCGGTGGGCGATGCCCACCCTACAAATCAAGCGTTATGTCGCTATATTTAGAATGCTTCCTTAGTACCGGCGTAGACCTTGGTGTCGCCAGTGTCCACGGCATAAGCATAGTCGATACGCAGGTCGATTTTAACGAAGGATTTCAACTTAAGCCTGAGGCCGATACCGACGCTGGTCTTCAAGCCGGAAAAATCGAGATCGTCATTGTTGGGATAGGCGTTCCCTACGTCTATAAACACGCCGCCGCGTACCGGATAATAATTATAAAACGGCGTAAGGTATTCCATATTGGCGAGGACAAAGGCATTGCCCGTGATGCTGCCGCTTTTATAACCGCGCAAGGTGCTCGATCCGCCCAAGCCATAGGCCTTTGCGCCATACAGCGTGTCGTTGGCCAGGCCCAGTTTGAACTGGACATCGAGCGTGCTGTGCGGCCACTCGAACACCGGATAATATCCGCGGAAATATAGTTGATGCTGGGTATAGTCGCTGTCCGAGCCCAGCCAGGGCGCGCCAAAAATACCGGTGTAGCCATAGACCGTACCGCCGCGACTGTAGAGATAGTCGTGCACGTGGGTATATTCCACCAGAGCGGTAAACGCCACGCCCCTACCCTCTTGCAAGTTCTGTGGCATGCCCGCGGATACCCGATGGATTTGTTGCTGCCATATTAGGCCGGTGCCGGCACGCCAGCCTATGCCGGGGAAATCCTGGCGCAACCAGCGGTTAAGATTAACCCCAGCGCTACTCGCTTCGGTGGTATAGCTCACCAGAGTCCCGCTATCTGTATTCTCCGTGGGAACACGCGTGCGTGCCGCATGGACATCGAGTCCATACGGCGATCCCCGCAGGCGGGGATAGGAATACTCCATTCTGCTGGTCTTGCTGTTGGTATCGGCACTGTCCACTTTTTCCGCCTCATAGGTCAGCCGCAGGCGTTGGTTGAGGCCGGCAAGATTGTCCATGCGCAATTGCGCGCCCAGAGTGAACTTGTTATCGGCATCGCGATTGAGCTTGGGGATGGGCAATATATAATATTTCTCCTTGACGCTGATCAATAGTATCGTGCGATCGCCCTCCTGCGATATATAAGACCGCACCGACTTGAACAACCCAAGATCCATGATGGCCTGGCGCGACTGCTCGATGCGCACCACATCCACCGGGTCGCCCACCTTTACCTGCATTTCTTGCAGGAAAATTTCGGGGCGTGTGGTTTTATTGCCGGAAAAACGAATTTCGCTGATACGCGCGCGCGGGACTTCCTGGGCGACGCTAGGGGGCGACTCAGATACCTCCTGCGCCAGCGCCAAGCCCGGGGCAGAAAGGAAAACAAAGAGACACAGACACCGAATCATGCGACTCCCACATGCGATTACGCCTGCTGGTTCGGTTTAGAAAGACGTTCCAGCCCTGAGATAGATCTGGTTATCGCCGCCCCTACTGTAACCATGCGCATA
>JANOTM010000116.1:0-2400 GCA_031416355.1 Gammaproteobacteria bacterium | reverse complement strand
ACCCGCTCAAGACACCCTATCGTGACGGCACCACGCATGTGATCTGTGAGCCGCTGGACTTCATTGCAAGATTGGCCGCACTGGTACCCAAGCCAAGAGTCAATCTGACAAGATTCCACGGCGTGTTTGCCCCCAACAGCAAGTACCGCGCATTGATAACGCCGGCGAAGCGGGGCAAGGGAAACAAGGCGAAGGTATCGGACGAGCCGCAAACGCCCGCCGAACGCCGTGCCTCGATGACCTGGGCACAGCGATTAAAGCGTGTGTTCAACATTGATATAGAAACGTGTCGCGAATGCGGCGGGCCAGTGAAAGTGATTGCATGTATCGACGATCCAGTGGTCATCCAGAAAATCCTGACACACTTAAAGAACAGGACTGAATCCAATGAACCCCATCGATTACCCGAGAGCCGGGCACCGCCGCAAGCCATGTTATTCGATTAAGGATAAGCGCCAATCACAAAATACAGGGACGTTGCCGGCGACACCGGGCAAGGGTCGCGCTCGGCCGCCGGTTCAGATTGGACGGATCACAAGGCCGAAATCCGGTCGATTTCGCCGGTTAGGCCACCGCATCAGCTGAGATTGACTACACCTGGCCGCGAAATGGCCGGGTTGCTTCGGGGTGGGCGGGGTGGTTTCTCAGCGAAAAGGGGGTTTATACTTCCTATACTTACACAGGCCAGGATGTCTCTTGGAAGCAGGCCTTGCTACGCCTGCTGGCGGCGGTGCTTTCCAGCTTGCCCATGGGATTGGGATGGCTATGGATGCTTGTCGATCGCCAAGGTCTGGCTTGGCACGACCGAATTTCGGGTACGCGTTTGTCTGGCCGTTTATCGGAAAGTCGGGCCTCGAAAGCCAATTAAACCCCATGCAAAAGGGTGCACCGTTGACAGTCCATCGTAATTGGTTTTTTATACCTCGTAGTGTTAGTAAGCACCGAGTTCCCCAAAATAAACGAGGAGGAAGTCCAAAATGAATTGCGCAATAAATAGAAGGAAAATCTTACGCCACGGTATTTTTGTCCTGGCATTACTTGCTGTTTCCGCCACTGCCACTGCAAGCGAATATGTCCCTTGGCTACCAGGTGATCACGCGGTTTATCAAAGCGAGCGTGGCGATCAAGTCAAAGCAACGGTGGATAAGAGCACCGGCGCCAATAATCACTACACCAACTTCGCCGGTTTGGGTGCGCTGTGGGTGCAGATCAGCAGCACGCATGAAAAGGTACTTATCTATAGTCCGATAACCCGCAAGTGGCAGCAACTCGCCGACTTCACGGCGGCCGTGGGCACCGCCAGCCGCATCGATATCGATCCTTGTAACCGCAGCCGGGTAACACTGGCGGCCAAAGGCGAGTCATTGCAGACCCCGGCAGGTAAATTTACCGACGTCGTTCGCCTGGATTTTGTTTCCAACTGCGCCGATGCCGGCGTAACCAGTGCTTGGTTTGCGCGCGGTGTCGGACCAGTGCAATGGAGGGAGTCGAATATCGCCGGCGCCATCACTTACAGTATGGTGTCGGGCTATGTCGGCGGCGTAGCTTATCCCAAGCCCGCCCCCGGGGTGGCGTTGCTAGGCGAATTCCCCGATGCCCAGGTTTGGATAGATCACATGCCCGGCATAATAGGTTCGGCGCCGGCGCCAACGACGGTGGAGGTATTCCTCACCCTACAAAACAATAGCGCACAATCCCTGACGTATTCTTTTGGCAGCTCCCAACGATTCGATATCTTGGCGATAGACGCCAATGGCCGGGTGGTATCGCGCTGGTCCCGTGGTCGCATGTTCGCGCAGGTAGTGAGCACGCAGAGCCTCGCGCCGGGCGAAAAACAACGCTTCGGAGGGAGTGTGCAGCTAAGCTACGATGACGGCCAGCCCTTAACCCCAGGTGGCTATACGTTAAAGATCGAGCTAAGCAGTATCCCCGCTGCTAATACCGCACATACCCCGGGTTCGCAAGCGCCCGCAGTCATGGCACCCCTCGCTATCGGATGGGCCTATTAAAACATATTAAAGACTTATGTATAGGTTAGTTGCCGTTTACAAAACCACGGCCCCGCACCAGGAGCCGTGGTTTTGCCCAAGACTGGCTGGCTGTAGCGACCGCTATCCTACAGCGGTTTGGCTCGGCGCTGAATCTCAACATCCACCTTCACATGCTGTTCCTCGATGGGGTGTACGTTGACCGCCCCGATAGAGCAGCCCGGTTTCGCTGGGTCAAGGCGCCCACCACCGCCCACCGTGTCGGGTGCTATTTGGAACGGCAAGGCCTGCTGGAACGGGATGCCGAGAACAGCTACCTGGCTTTGGAGGCGGTGGACGACGACCCGATGAATCAACTGCTCGGGCATTCCATCACCTACCGCATCGCCGTCGGGCCGCAGGCAGGACGCAA
>JANOTM010000115.1:0-3960 GCA_031416355.1 Gammaproteobacteria bacterium | reverse complement strand
GCGTAGACAACGCTTTTGTTGCACCGAATTACCAACGTTAAGGAGTTGGAACAGAACTTCTCCATTCGCTTGAAGCCTGGGTACCGATGCCTTGGCACTTGAAATGCGTTGAGCGAAATGAGAATGCATTGGCCTTCTATCTCCCACAAGACTGGGTTGAGGAAAATCGGGCGCAGGGGCCGGAGGGTGCGTATGTTCTGCTCAAGAAAAGCGAGGTATAACCGCGTTCACACTGGCCTTCGGGTCGCTGCGCGTACCTCGGCCGGTTAACGCAAACGTTTAGAGCCCAGGAACCGACATGTACATTCCCGAGCATTTCAAGGAAATAGATTCGGAACACATTTCCGCGCTAATTAAAGCTAATTCCTTTGGAGTGCTAGTTACGGCTCCTGATGGTGCGCCTTTCGTTAGTCACTTACCCTTCATTTTTGACCACGCCACAGGCTTTAAAGGTAAGCTGCTTTGCCACATGGCACGGGCAAATCCGCAATGGCAGCATATTTCCTCGTGCAGTGAAGTTCTGGCTGTATTCCAAGGACCACCTGCTTATGTTTCCCCTTCGTGGTATTCGTCACCTGGGGTCCCAACATGGAATTACGCAGTGGTTCACCTGCGAGGCAAACCCCGTCTCATCGAAAGCGAGGCCGAGCTTGAAGCTTTGGTTGAACGGCAAACCCATGTTTTTGAATCTCATATGCCAGGCCCGTGGGAATCAAACCTTACGGGATCAACCCATGGTACCAATGATTGATTTCTGGCATGAACACAAGACTCGCTTGCGCAGCTTCATTACTAAACGAGTGCGTGAGCGCGATGCCGTGGACGACATTCTTCAAGAGGTATTCCTTAAAGTGAATACCAGCTTGCATACCGTCAAATCTCACGGCAGCATCTCAGCTTGGCTATACCGTATTGCGGCTAATTCCATTGCCGATCATTACCGGTCGCAAAAGCCGTGGGAAGAACTTCCTGACGAACTGGCGGCACCCGAGCCGGAACGGGACTATGTCGCCGAACTGGCAACATGCCTTCAGCCGCTCATCGCTGACTTGCCCGAGACCTATCGGACAGCCCTTGTACTCTCGGAGATTGAAGGCTTGCCGCAGAAGGAGGTGGCCAATCGGTTAAACCTTTCTCTTTCCGGGGCAAAGTCCAGAATACAACGTGGCAGAGAGAAATTGCGCCAGCGCTTACTCGACTGCTGCGACATCGAAACCGGACAAGGTGGCGTTATCGGCTATGAGCCACGCGACAAGAAATGCGATGGTAGCTGCGTTTGACGTGAAATCTTGCGTCTTTTTCGCAGAATCGCCGTCTATAAGTGTACGACGCAAATAGCGCCGCAACCTTATGGTCGGAGAGAAATCCATGAACAATTTGAAGCATGACGAAATACGCCAAGCCGTACGCCAGCAATATGGCCGCGTGGCAGAAAGCGAGAGCGGTGGTTGCGGCACGGCATGCTGCGGCACAACGCCAGCCACCGCCGACAGCTTATCTCAGGCACTGGGATATTCCGCAGACGAAACCAGTATTGTGCCTGAGGGTGCGAACATGGGTCTGGGCTGCGGCAACCCGCGGGCCATCGCAAACTTGAAAGTCGGTGAAACGGTGCTTGATCTCGGCAGTGGTGGCGGGTTCGACTGCTTTCTTGCCGTGCGGCAGGTAGGCGATTCAGGCCATGTGATCGGCGTCGACATGACGCCTGAGATGGTTTCTAAGGCGCGGGGCAATGCGGAAAAGAGCGGCTACCTGAACGTTGAATTCCGCCTCGGCGAAATCGAGAGCTTACCGGTAGCGGATGACACAGTGGATGTGATTATTTCAAACTGTGTCATCAATCTATCGCCCGACAAGCCCCGTGTATTTGCTGATGCGTATCGGGTGTTGAAACCGGGTGGACGGTTGGCTGTTTCGGATATTGTCGCCTTTGCCGATTTACCAGAAGACGTTCGGCGAGATATGGCGCTCTATACGGGCTGCATAGCTGGCGCCTCATTGGTTTCGGAGGTCGAGGCAATGCTGATTGCCGCTGGTTTTGAGCAGGTGCGCGTAGCACCTAAGGACGAGAGTAGGTCATTCATTCGCGATTGGGCTCCCGAGATGCCGATTACGGACTACGTCGTTTCAGCAACCATTGAGGCTATCAAACCCGCAACCTAACATGGCGTTCGAGCGGAGCGGCATTCATATAGCCGTTACTGAGTAGGAAGGTGATCGCCTCTCCAACTGCCCGATTTAGCGGCGGCATCATTTGCTGAATCGCCCATTCCCGCTGTTCCTGGGTATATCGAACCCATTTCATCTTTTGCCTACCTCCGTCCTCCATTTTCCTGTATTGAACCGACGGAGGCGACATCTATCCTGACATGGAGGGTTGTCATAAATTTCACTTGTTGTGTCACTCGACATCTTTTAAATATCTAGATTGGTGACGGCGAGTGCGTTCTTTTCGATGAATTCGCGTCGTGGCTCCACCTGGTCACCCATTAAGGTGGTAAATACCTCATCCGCGGCCACGCCATCCTCGATATTGACCTTAAGCAGGCGCCGGGTGCTGGGTTCCATGGTTGTTTCCCACAACTGTTCAGGGTTCATTTCACCCAGACCCTTATAGCGCTGTATGGTTTGGCCACGTCTTGCCTCTTCCATTAACCACGCATGCGCCTCCTCGAAGCTGGCCACGGTCTGGGATTTTTCGCCGCGGCGTATGCTGGCGCCAGGCTGCAACAAGCCCTCAAGCAGCCCTCCCAAAGCACGCAGGCTGCGGTATTCGCCCGAGGACAGGAACTCGCTGTCCACGCGGCTGATGGTGATGCTGCCGTGCTCGCTGCGGGTGATCAAGACCTCTTCGTGGCCGGGGTTGCTGCCCCAGCTGACTTCATAGCGGGTACCGTTCTGGTCGGTGGTCAACTTAGTCTGCAATGCATTGATAAATGCGCTGATTTTTTTCTCGTCTTTGAGGTCATCAGCGCTGAGAGTCGGCATATAAACCAACGCTCTCAGGAGCCTGCTGTTGTAACGTCGGGCCAAACGTTTAATCGTGTTTTCCACCGTGAAATAATCGTTACACAGCTTACTTAGGGCCACCCCCTGGATAGGTGGCGCGTCCCCAGGACCAAAGAATGCGGCGCCGTCCAGGGCGGCTTCGAGCAAATAGGTTTGTAGCTCGGCGTCGTCTTTGATGTAGCGTTCCTGTTTGCCGCGCTTCACTTTGTATAAAGGCGGCTGGGCGATATAGATGTGCCCGCGTACCAACAACTCATACATCTGGCGATAGAAAAACGTAAGCAACAGAGTGCGGATATGGGATCCATCTACATCGGCATCGGTCATGATAATGATGCGGTGATATCTTAACTTATTGATATCAAAATCATCTTTACCAATTCCGGTACCGAGCGCGGTAATGAGGGTACCGACTTCGGTGGATGCCAGCATTTTGTCGAAGCGCGCGCGCTCGACATTGAGTATCTTGCCCTTTAATGGAAGGATGGCCTGGAAGCGCCGATCACGCGCCTGTTTGGCGGAGCCGCCGGCGGAGTCGCCCTCCACCAGGTAAATCTCGCACAAAGACGGGTCGCGTTCCTGGCAGTCGGCCAACTTGCCGGGCAGGCCTGCAATATCTAGGGCGCCCTTGCGCCGTGTCATTTCCCGTGCCTTGCGTGCCGCTTCCCGTGCCCGCGCTGCTTCGAGTATTTTGTTGGCGATGGTGCGTGCGTCGGCGGGGTTTTCTTGTAGGAATTCGCCCAGCTTTTCGTTAATGACCGACTCCACCACCCCCTTCACCTCCGACGAAACCAGTTTTTCCTTGGTTTGGGAAGAAAATTTGGGGTCGGCGACCTTTACCGACAGCACGGCGGTCAAGCCTTCACGGGCGTCGTCGCCTATGGTGGCTATCTTGTCTTTTTTGCTGCCTTGCAGGCTTTCAATATGCTGATTCATGGTGCGGGTCATGGC
>JANOTM010000114.1:0-17475 GCA_031416355.1 Gammaproteobacteria bacterium | reverse complement strand
ATGGCTGGCCAGCCGTGGGCAATCAACGCAATGGGTGTTGAACTCTGGCATGTTCAATGGACCTTGGTGGTGCCTGCACGCCCGAGGGTGGGGCTTACAAGCTCATAAATATCATTATAAATACTCTATAATCCATTGTTACATATAATTAAACTTTAACTATGCAACAGCCAGGGTGATGACGTCCCTGGCGCGGACTATTTGGAGATATTCGTACCGTTAAAAATCTCGACGATCTCGCGTTGCAGGCGCTGGGCCACGGTCTTGCGCTCATTCGGCTGGAGATCATTTTCGGTATGACCAAAAAGGTAGGTGTTGAGGTTGAATTCCTTCAGGCACATCTTGGTGTGAAAAATGTTTTCCTGATAGATATTCACATCCATGGCCTGGTAGCGGGTGAGCGTGGCCTTGTCGACGAAGTTCTGGATGGAGTTAATTTTGTGGTCGATGTAGTGCTTTACCCCGCGCACGTCGCGGGTAAAGCCACGCACGCGATAGTCGATCATCACGATGTCCGACTCGAAACTGTGGATCAGGTAATTCAAGGCACGCAGCGGCGAGATCTTGCCACAGGTCGACACATCGATGTCGGCGCGGAACGTGCTGATGCCGTTGTCCGGATGGCTTTCCGGATAGGTGTGCACGGTAATATGGCTCTTGTCCAGATGCGCGACCACCGCGTCCGGCAGCGGGCCCGGGGCCTCGGGGTTGAGCGGTTCCTCGATGATGGGCAGCTCCGAAATAAGCATGGTGACGCTGGCACCTTCAGGGTCGTAATCCTGGTGGGCAATGTTCAGTATTTTGGCGCCGATGATATTCGACACCTCGGTGAGGATGTCCGTCAGGCGCTCGGCATTGTAGGCCTCATCGATGTAGGCGATATACTCCTTCTGCGCCTTCTCGCTCTGGGCATAACAGATATCGTAAATATTGAAGCTCAGGGTCTTCGTCAAATTGTTGAAGCTTTCCAGCTTGAGCTTCTTGAGCGGTTGAATCAGATCGGCCAACGTTCACACTCCAGTCAATACTCTATCAATATCTACGGCCAGGCGTATTGTTACACGCTTCAAGCCACGTTCTGCACCAGACTTACCATTTGCCGATAAGCAGTGTCGCCTGCCAGCTGTGTCCAGCTGACGGGGTGGCGTCCATGCATGCGCACCAAGCGCAGGGTCGATACCGGATTATCGTAACGTCCCAAGCGATCCAGCACTTGCTCGGCTGCGTGCGCATCGTTGCATACCAACACCATGTCGCATCCGGCGGACAAAGCGGCCTCGGCACGCTCCACGATACCGCCGGCGACTTTCGCCCCCTCCATGGACAGATCGTCGCTGAATATCACCCCCTGGAAATCCAAGCGCCGCCGCAGCACCTCCTGTAGCCAGAAACGCGAAAAACCCGCTGGCTGGGCATCCACCGCCGGGTAGATCACGTGGGCGGGCATTATAGCGGCAAGTCCGAATCGAATCATACGTTCGAACGGTAAAATATCGTCGGCGTAAATGTCCGCGTACTTACGCCCATCCACCGGTATCGCCACGTGGGAATCGGCCTCGACCCCGCCGTGCCCGGGAAAATGCTTGCCGGTGGCCGCCATGCCGGCGTTGGCCATGCCGATCATCAACGAATGCGCCAAGTCCGCCACCGTCTCGGGATGGGCATGAAACGCCCGATCACCGATGACACGGCTGATGCCTCGGTCCAGGTCCAGCACCGGGGCAAAACTGAAATCCACCCCCACGGCCCGTAATTCTTTCGCCATGAGCCAGCCGCAGGCCTCGGCCAGGCGCTTGGCGCGTTTACGATTCTCGGCATAGTGCTCGCCCAGGCGCGCCATGGCCGGCAGGGCCGTGAATCCCTCCCGAAAGCGCTGCACCCGCCCGCCTTCGTGGTCCACCGCCACCAGCAGTTGCGGCTCGCGCAGCGCGTGGATTTCCCGTATCAGAGATTCAACCTGGTCGGGAGAGTGATAATTTCGCGCGAATAAAATCACCCCGCCCACCAAGGGATGCCGCAGCCGCTCGCGCTCCAGTGCCGAGAGTTCCAGGCCTAGCACATCGAGCATGACCGGTCCTAAAGACATCTCAATCCTCGCCGATAATCTGCACGCGGGTGCCCGCCGGGACGCGCTCGTACAGGCCTATGATTTCGCTGTTGCGCATTTTGATGCAGCCATGGGAGCTGGGTATACCCATGGCATCCTCGTCCGGACAGCCATGAATATAAATATAGCGCCGCATGGTGTCGACCTGGCCCAATCGATTGCGCCCCGGCTCCAGGCCACTCAACCAGAGTATGCGCGTGAGTATCCAGTCGCGCTTTGGGAATTCAGTGCGCATAGCCGAGGTATACATCTCCCCCGTGGGCCGGCGCCCCACCAGCACCGCGCCGGCCGCAAGACCGGCACCGATTTTAGCGCGGATCACGTGCCAACCGCGCGGCGTCTGTTCACTGCCGTTCAACTCGCCCACGCCGTTTTTACCGGTGGCGACCAAGGTGCGCAGCAGCAGACGCCCGTGGGTATCGTGCAGGGTCAGGGTCTGGCTGGGAACATGGATCTGAATGATCATATAGAGTATCCAAGCACGGACATCAGGCCCGCACAAACAAGGCCATGGCCTCGACGTGGCTGGTTTGCGGGAACATATCCATGACCCCCGCCTGGATCAGGGTATAGCCCTTGGTATGCACCAGTACCTCGGTATCCCGCGCCAAGGTGGCGGGATTACAGGAGATATAGAGGATGCGTCTGGGATCGGAGGCGTCGCCCAGGCGCTTGACCACCTCCAGGGCACCGGTGCGCGGCGGGTCCAGCAACCAAAGATCGAAAGCAGCATCACCCCACGCAGGCGGTCCGGTTTCCGCGTATAGATTGGCGGCAACAAACTCCACGTTACTTATATGATTATGCGCGGCATTGATGCGCGCCTTGGCTATTAGCCCGGCGTCCCCTTCTATGCCCAGCACCCACCCTGCATGACGCGCCAGGGGCAGAGAGAAATTACCCAGTCCGCAAAAAAGATCGAGCACCTTATCCGTGACCTCCGGTGCCAGTAGGGCCAAGGCCTGGTGTATCATTTTGCGGTTGAGATCGGCGTTTACTTGGATGAAATCCGTGGCGGCGAATTGGAATTCCACGCCCTCTTCCGGCAGCCGATATAGCAACGGCTCGGGCTTAAGCGGCCACAAGGGCGCGACCGAGTCCGGTCCTTGGGGCTGCAACCACACCTGTATGCCATGGCCCGCGCCGAATTCAGACAGGGCGGCGCGATCCGCGTCAGTGAGTGGTACCAAATGCCGGAACACCAGGGCGCTGGTGTTCTCACCCACCGCCACTTCGATTTGCGGCACGCGGTCGGCGCAGGAAAGACCGGCGATCAGTTCGCGTAGGGCCGGCAGGAGCCGCGCCACCGCCGGTGCCAAGACCTCGCACGAGGCCAGGCCAGTAATATAGGCGCTGCGTTTCTCCCGGAACCCCACGAGCACGCCACCTTTTTTAGGCACGAGCTTGACGCCGAGGCGCGCGCGTCGCCGATAACCCCAGGCCTGACCTTCCAGCGGCGCCAGCCACGCCTGCGGCAGTGTCCTGCCTATACGTTCCAGGGCATCGTGCAATATCTTTTGTTTGGCCGTCAATTGTGCCGCCGGCCGCAGATGCTGAAGGCTGCAACCACCGCACACGCCGAAATAAGTGCAAAGGGGAGTGACTCTATCCGGTGCAGGCACCAATACCTCCACCAGTCCGCCGGTATCGTAGTTTTTTTTCTTATTGTGATAGCGGAAGATCACGGTCTCGCCCGGCAGCGCGCCTTCGATGAACACCGTCTTGCCGTGCACCCGCGCCACCCCGCGACTTTCATGGTCGAGGGATTCCACGTGGGCTTCAGCCCGATCGCCCTGCTGGAGGGCGGTAGATGGAGGAGTATGTGTGTCGGCGGGTAAGGGCATGTGGGGTGATCGCCGGAACTTAACGCGTGGCGCCTTCAACCCAGGCGGCGAGAAACGCAGACGTAGGGTGGGCATCGCCCACCAGCGTACGCCGGCCGAAGCCGCGTGTGGTGGGCGATGCCCACCCTACCCGGTTTGTGTGGATACCTATACCCTCTGGGAGAAGGGTAGGGATAAGGGCCGGAGCTAGCAGGAAAGGTCCAATCATTGTGTTAGGAGCCCTTAAAAAATAGGTAGCGATGGACATTAAGGGGTGGCGCCTTTAACCCAGGCAGCGAGAAACGCCAGTAAATGCGGTTTGGCTTCTTTGCTTAACAGCTCGCGCACCCGCGCCACTTCCGCCTCCCAGGCGGCAGGCTCAAGATGGCCGCGTATCAACTCAAATCGCAGATAAATGAGATAGGTATTGAGCACGTCGGTTTCGCAGTAATCACGGATATCCGTGAGACGACCGGCCAGATATTGATCCCATACCTCGGAACCGTGCATGCCGAACTTGCCCGGCAGGCCCAGCATCTGGGCGATCTCGTCCAGGGGTGCTGTGGCCCGCGGCTGATAGGCCGATAGTACATCCATGAGATCCGTATGGCGCGCGTGATAGCGACTGAGGTAGTTATTCCATTTGAAATCCCGGTCGTCGTCGCCCGTGTCCCAGTAGCGCGGCGCGGCGATGCCGTGTTTAAGTGCGCGGTAATGCAGCACCGGCAGATCGAAACCACCGCCGTTCCAGGACACCAGCGTGGGCGTGAATTTGTCTATGCCATCGAAGAAGCGCCGTATGAGTTCGGCCTCGTCTGAATCCGGCTCGCCCAGGGACCACACGCGCAAGTTGTCGCCGTGGCGCAGGACCGCGGAAATCGCTACGATGCGATGCAGGTGATGGCGCAGAAATTCAGAGTCGCCGGTTTGCTCGCGGCGCTTATGGAACATCACCTTGGCGATATCGGCATCGCTCAAACCCTCCAGCTCATACAAACGCCGGCCGGTGTCTATGTCGGGGATGGTTTCGATATCGAATACAAGCACGTTCATTCTGATGCGTCCGTCCTAATATGGAATACGTCCCTGGGGCTATTCCGGAAAAACACCGGTGGAAAGATAGCGGTCGCCGCGATCGCATACGATGACCACGATGACGGCATTCTTAAGTTCACCCGACAACTGCAATGCCGAATAGACGGCGCCGCCGGAAGAAATACCGCAGAACAGACCCTCTTCCGCCGCCAGCCGCCGGGTGGTGTCTTCGGCCTCGGCTTGGGACACCTCCATGATCCGGTCCACGCGCGAGGGCTCGAAGATTTTCGGCAGATACTCCTTGGGCCAACGCCGTATACCTGGGATGGCAGCACCTTCCTTGGGATGCACGCCTATGATCTGGATGGCGGGATTTTTTTCCTTCAAATAGCGCGACGTGCCCATGATGGTGCCGGTGGTGCCCATGGAACTGACGAAGTGTGTGATCCCGCCCTCGGTATCGCGCCAAATCTCCGGCCCCGTGCCCAGATAATGCGCCGCCGGATTGTCTGGATTGGAAAACTGGTCCAGCACCTTACCCTTGCCATCGGCCTGCATGCGCAAGGCCAGGTCGCGCGCTTCCTCCATGCCACCGGCCTTGGACACCAGTACGATCTCGGCACCGAAGGCCTTCATGGTGGCGCGCCGTTCCAGGCTCATATGCTCCGGCATAATGAGCGTCATTTTATATCCCTTAATCGCCGCGGCCATGGCCAAGGCGATGCCGGTATTGCCGCTGGTGGCCTCGATCAAACGGTCGCCAGGTTTAATTTCACCGCGCGCCTGCGCCGCCTTAATCATATTGAGCGCCGGGCGATCTTTCACCGAGCCAGCGGGATTATTGCCCTCGAGCTTTACCATCACGGTGTTGCTGGTGGTGCCTGGCAGCCGTTGCAGGCACGCTAGCGGCGTATTACCGACAAAGTCTTCCAGGGTGGAGGTTTTCATGCGGGGTATGGTAAAGCAAATCACGCCGAAACAGGAGCCAGGTGTTCGACGATCAGCTGCAGCGTGCGATTTCCCCGATACTCGTTCACGTCCAAGCGATAGACCGCGTGCACCCGCATGCCCGGAACCATATTTTCCGCCGCTTGATTGAAGGCGATGGCATCCAGTGCCTGGCCCCCAGTGCTCGTTCCCGGCGCCTGTTCCCGACAGCGCTCTACCTCGCCCATCCGTGGGCTCGCCGACCGCGCTCTACCTCGCCCATCCCTGGGCTCGTCGGCGGGGCGTAAAATGAGTTTGAGATGTTTTTCACCGACGCAGCGTAGGGACTCGACTTCGAAATACCCATCGAACAGCGGCTGCGGAAAACCCTGGCCCCAGGGCCCCGCCGCGCGCAACGTCTCGGCCAGCTCCAGGGCCAAATCGCTTACCTCTAGGACGCCGTCCGTCAACAAACGGCCGCATAGATCGTCTTCCTCCAAGTGCCGGGCGACCTCGGTAGCGAAGGCGACGTGGAATTCCTCGAAATGATCGCGCCGCAGGGTCAGGCCCGCGGCCATGGCATGGCCGCCGAATTTTTGCAGTAGATGCGGATGGCGCGCCGCCACCGCGTCCAGGGCGTCGCGTATATGCAGGCCGGGCACGGAACGCGCCGAGCCCTTGAGCTCGATGTCGTTGGCCGGGGCGAAACAAATCACCGGTCTGTGGGTGCGGTCTTTAATGCGCGACGCGAGTATGCCTATGACTCCCTGATGCCAGGAGGCGTCGAACAAACACAGGCCACGCGGCAGATCTGCCGCCAACCGCAGCGCCTCCAAAGCCGTCATGGCTTGGGTTTGCATCTGTGATTCTATGGAGCGCCGTTCGCGGTTGAGCGCATCCAGGCGTTGCGCGCAGCGTTGCGCTGCGGGTAGCGTATCGCTAAGCAGGCAGGCAATGCCTAAACTCATGTCTTCCAGGCGACCCGCAGCGTTCAGGCGTGGCGCCACCACGAACCCAAGGTCGGCGGCCACGATGTTTTCCGTCGCCCGTCCCGCCACTTGTAGCAAGGCCTGTATGCCAGCGCAGCCCTGACCCTGGTTGATACGTTTTAATCCCTGCGCCACCAGGATGCGATTGCTGTGATCCAAAGGCACCACGTCCGCCACCGTGCCCAGGGCCACCAGGTCCAGCAGGCGTGCCAGATTGGGTTCGGGTATCTGCCGGCGTTCGAACCAGTTTACGGTGCGCAAGTGCGCGCGCAAGGCCAGCATGACATAAAAAATCACGCCGACACCGGCCAGGTGTTTACTCGGAAAGAGATCGCCCGGTTGATTTGGATTCACCATGGCGTCGGCCTGCGGCAGTACCGCGCCTGGCAGATGGTGATCGGTAATCAGCACCTTGATGCCAAGGGCGTGCGCAGCGCGCACACCGTCCACACTGGAAATGCCATTATCCACGGTGACGATAAGATCCGGCCGTAGTTGCGCCGCCACTTGGACAATTTCCGGGGTCAGTCCATAACCGTATTCGAAACGATTCGGGACTAAATAATTAACTTCAGTGGCACCTAGACTCGCCAAGGCGCGCACCGCCACCGCGCAACCGGTGGCACCATCGGCATCGAAATCCGCGACGATGAGGATGCGTTTGCCGGATTCCAACATAGCGCTAAGCAACTGGACCGCGGCATCCATGCCCTTTAATTGCGCCGGCGGGATTAAATGTTCGAGACCATGCTCCAGTTCCCGCACCGACAATACATTGCGCGCAGCGCACAGACGCGCCAAGACTGGATGCATATCCGCAGGGAAATCCTGCGGGCATGGGGTCTGTGGGCGACGGACGATGTGTTTATGCGCGCTCATCGGTTTCCATAGTCGCTCACACGCCGACGACGGCGCCACCAGCGCCTCAGCGTTTTACGCGTAACACGAAAACCAGGCCCGGTTTCGGTATACAGCGTAACGCTCTGTACTGCACCCGTCTTTATCGCTGCTAGCAGCGGGACGATCCAGTGTTGCTCCAGTTGGGTTAGGAATGCGGGTTGAGTATCCGCATCACCACGGCCGTTGCCTTGGTGCTGGGGATCGAACACTAACAGATGTCTACCGGCCGCCGCCTGGTCCAGCCAAGCGGCGGCGTCCGCGGGCAGCGGTGACAGCGGTAGTGCACATATGCGTGCCAAGCCCTGGCTCACCGGTTCGTTGCTGCCCACATGTGTCCAGTCCGCGGCTGGCGAGGCCGGCAGCCGTCCGCCGCCCCAGAACCATAAGCTGTTGATGGGCAGGTGGCCGAGGGCCTCGCGCTCCACGTTCACGCCGCAGGTGTGAAGCAAAATCTGAACCTCATTCAATATCACGTGCCAGGCCTTGGCGTCTTTACCCGTGGGCAGGTAGGGATGAATATCGCGCCCGGCCACGTACGCCAGGGCGCTGGTTTGGATGGCGGGTGCGGTGGTGAGCCGCAGATACCAACGGTGCGGGGTGGGCGCCTCCAGATGCCAGCCATCGGCGGCAAAGACCTGTAGTATCTCGTCCACCAGCGCCTGCGCCTGATCGTGGGTCAGGGGCGGCTCGGGACGATCATAAAGAACAAGCCCGGCACCTTGGGGCTGTAGGCATACGGGGTCGGCACGTAACCACCATGCCCTATCCGGATCCCCGCCGTCCGCCACGCGGGTGACCGCCGCCGCCGGCAGGTCGGCACCGTCCTCGGCGCTTAGGCCAAAAAGTGCAAACACCCGCGCTTCGACTACACCAGCGGTCGCACTGGAAGTTGCTCCTGCACTTCCAGTACTTCCGCCATCCCTGGCGGTCGCTGGGACGTGGCCGCCGATTTCTAATCTATCAGCCCGTGCCAACAGGGTTTCCAGCGCTGGCGCCATCGGCGCCGGCAATGGCATGCCCTGAGGAGATACGGTGGCAACGCCGAACAGGCCGGGTAGCAATAGACTCAGGTGACGCTCTAGGGCAACATTCACGGCAGGGTCCGGTGTTAAGGTCTCGCCGGGAGGAAAGCGTGATGATTTCCCCCGGCGTGCAAAACTATACTCTATTATAGAGATTATGGAATGCGACTATAGGGAACCTCTAATAATTCATCATTCCCGCGAAAGCGGGAATCCAGAATTTTGAAACAGATGATAAATCAGCAGCTTCTGGATTCCCGCTTTCGCGGGAATGACGGAAATTTGAATTTTTAGAGGTTCCCTATATATTGAACTCAACCCTCTATTTGGAGTAAGACCATGCATACCCCTTTGATCGCCAAAATCTGGCAGCGCTTGCTGGGCGTGTGTTTAGTGCTGCTATTAGCCCCCGCGGTCCTGGCACAGGAACCGGCGGGAGAAGTCACCCACGCCACTCCCTTCGAGCTACCCGCCTGGTTCAAGACCTCGTTCCTGGATCTTAAAGAGGACGTGGCCCATGCCACTGCCGCGAACAAACGCCTATTGGTTTATATCGGCCAGGATGGATGCCCTTACTGCCGCGAACTGATGAAGAATAATTTTTCCCAAAAGCCTATTGTGGATTATACACGCAAGCACTTCGATGTGCTGGCCATTAATATGTGGGGCGACGCCGAGATCACGGATTTCGCCGGGCAAACCACCACGGAAAAACAGTTGGTTCAACAGCTTAAAGTCCAATTCACGCCGACGCTATTGTTCTTTGACGAAAACGGAAAAGTGGTGCTGCGCATTAATGGCTATTTCCCGCCGCACCAATTCATGGCCGCACTCCAATTTGTCGCCGAACATAAGGAAACATCCACCACCTTCCGCGACTACTATGCCGGCCAGTCGCCACCAGCCGCCGCTGGCAAGCTACACCTGGCGCCGTACATGCTAAAACCACCCTACCATCTGGCCCGCGGCAAAAATGGAAAACCGTTGCTGGTGTTGTTCGAACAGAAAGTTTGCGGCGACTGCGATGCCTTGCATCAAAAAGCCCTGACACCCGCCACCAGCCGCAATCTACTGAAAAAGTTTGACGTGGTGCTGCTGGATATGTGGGACCGCGCCCCGGTCACCACCCCAGAAGGAAAAACCACCGAGGCGCGCGTCTGGGCAGAGGAACTGGGTATAGCCTACGCCCCCACGGCGGTACTCTACGGCACCGACGGCAAAGAGGTGATACGCATCGAAGGTATGTTCAAGGCCTTCCACGTGCAATCGGTGCTGGACTATGTGGCATCCGGCGCTTACACGCGCCAGCCCAACTTTCAGCGGTTCGTGGAAGAGCGGGCGGCGGCGTTGCGTGCCAAGGGCGTGAAGGTGGAGTTATGGAAATAAAATCAGAGAAAAGAGATAAAGAAGAAAGAAGCTAGAACCTAGGCGCTTTTTCCACTTACTGCAATTCCTTAAATGGTGCGTGGTCAGGCGTATGGTCGATGTTACAACTTATTCAACTGTTGCCTCGCATAACCAACGGATGCCGAGTTCGGGGAGAGTTCAACGTAGATATGATAGGCCTGCTTCGCTTTCGCCTTTTCACCCAAATTCGCTTGGGCATCTCCCAGATTCAGGTAGGCAATGGCGCGCGACGGATCCATTCTGATGGTATTTTCGAACCAACGTACTGCTTCCTTGAATTTATCCTGTTTGTAATACACAAAGCCCAGGTTGTTGGCGGCCAGCGCGTAATCGGGATGCAGCTTGAGCGCCTCGGTGAATTGCGCTTCGGCGGCGGAATATTGTTTTTCTTTGTACAACTGCAGGCCCCTGTCATTGGCGCGCTGCGCCCGCTGGCGGATAGAACTGAGTACCGCGCTGGGCATGGTGATTTTCTGCTCGCCGCCTTGCAGGTCTTTTACAATCACCACGGCGGCGGGCGCGGTGCTGACCGGTTTGCCTTCACTGGAGGGCTGTAGCGGCGGTTGCGCGGCATCCATTTTGGAATTGAGTGCAATGGATTCGCTTGAAAGTTGCGTGGTTTGCGTATTGATGAATTCGGTTTCGCCCGCGAGCTCGAACACGAAGTCGCCGCCCTCCGATCCGGGCAAACTGCCGAACGCCGGGGTCTGGTTGGAAACACTGGAAACAGCCGGTGCAACATAAGCCGCCAGCTCGGTCGCGGTAATCAAGCCATCGCCATTGAGATCGGCCTTGCCCGCCAGCGCCTGCAGCAGCACCCAGGAGAATACCGAATGTCCGTTGGGGCCACCGTCCGCGACCAATTGGTCGCTGCCGCCCGCCGTCAGCATTTGGCGGCCGATGCGTTTGGCGTTGTCGCGCAGGAAGGAGCTGGGGTTGCCGCCGCGCGTCAAACCCAGGCCACTATAACAGGCGTCCATTACAAACAAGATGTGCTTGGCGCTGAGGCTCTCCGCGATATTTTGGATTTCCGTCATTGGAATCGCATCGGAGGCAAACTGGTTGGGATCGGAATCTACCGGCACGATGTAACCCAGGTTGCGTCCGGAGCTGAGTTTGCGCGTGGCCCCATGGCCTGCGAAGAAGACAAAAATACGGTCGTTTTTCTGGATACCGCCATGTGCCAGCGTGTCATGGAATGCCGCCAATATGCCGGTACGCGTGGCTGCTTCATTCGTGAGGCTCACCACGCGTTCCGCCGAGAAGGCGAATTTTTCGATCAACGTCTGGCGTATCCCTTCGGCGTCACGCACCGCGTATTGGAGTTTAGGCCACTTCGCATAGTCGTCTATGCCGATGACGATGGCCCATGAATTGGCATAGCCGGTGATTGCGGTCATTTTCCCGACGGGCCGGACACTTTCCTTGGCCACCTTGAAGCCGCCTCCGTCCCAGCCAGCGAACTGATACCCCTCCGCCACCAGGTGATCCAATATGGCCGGCAGGGCTTTGACCGTGCGTTGATGTATATCGTGGAACAGAATGATGCCGCGTCCTTCGCTCTCCACCAAGCGCAATACGCGCTCGGCGATGGAGCTGGGTATGGGATCCGCCCAGTCGAGCGAATCGATATTCCACATCACTGACTTTAGATGCGCCTCCTCCAGCGTCTCCAGCCCCTCGGCATTGCGGTCACCATAAGGAAAACGGAACAAAGGTGAGCGCTCGGCGTCGACTTCCTTCAGGAGTATATCGGTATTGAGGATTTCCGCCCGCAGGTTATCGCCGGATTGCTTGGAAAGTTGTGCATGGCTGAAACTGTGATTGCCCAGTACAAAACCGGCGGCCTTGAGCTTGCGGCTGACGTCGGCACGCGCCGAGAGTGTTGCCTTGCCGCTGGCGTCGAGGCTGCCGAGATTGCGTCCAATGCTGAAGAATACGGCGGGCGCGGAATATTGCTTTAGGATCGCGGCAATTTCCGCGCTATAGATGTTATGCGGGCCGTCATCAAAGGTCAGCGCCACGGTTTTCCTGGGCAGGCTGTCACCAAAAATCTCAGCGCCTTCCTTTTTGGTTTTATTTACTTGCTCTTCCGGATAAGGCATCACTACACCGTAATCCTTGAGGATTTGTTCGCGGGTATAGAGTTTTTTCAGATGCGCGAGATAACCGTCCCAGCGTTCACGCTTGAGCTTGATCGCGCGCTGATCGTAGCGGCCGAAGATCTGGCGGATTTCCTTCTCGTAGTTGTGCTCGATTTCCGCCAGGGCGTCCAGATCTTCCGCGATACGTTTGTGCATCTTGAGCGCGGGCAGCGAGCTATCGCGCGCCACATACGCCAGCATGGATTGCAGCAGTTCGCGAAAAGCAAGCCGATCGGCATCGAACATCCCCTGGTCCGACTCAACGTACGTCAGCAGCGTATGCAAATTATCGAAACGTGCCGCATCGCCCGCGGCCGTCATGGCATCCAGCGACTCGTCCAGTTTGCCAATGCCCGCCTGATTCTCATGAAACAGGGCTTGCCCTATGCGCTCCACCTCCGCGCGTTCATTCGCGGACAGAATTTCCTCATCCGCCAGCAACACGATAATTTTACGGTAAGCACTCAGAACGTCCTTGAATCCGCCCAATAGCGCGTCGATATCGACCGCTTGGGTCGATGCCATGGGGACGGGACCCGGTAAAGGGGATGGGCGCTTGACCAGCAGATAAGCTGTGCCCACCATAGCCAATACCGCAATGACTGTGATGATGGCGATCAGCTTGATGTTCACGGGGGGTAGTTTCTCATTACTCTAGATTTTCTAGTATCGCCTTTTCCACCGCTGCCAGCTCAGCCTTGATTTTAATCAGCGGCCGAGTGCTTTGTTTGATGGCCGTGTCCGGGTCCTTGAGGCCGTGGCCGGTGAGGGTGCAGACGATACGGCTACCAGCAGGTATCTTGCCGGTCTGCACGTCGCGCAGTGCGCCCGCCAGGGAAATGGCCGAGGCGGGTTCGCAGAATATGCCCTCTTTCTCCGCCAGTAATTTTTGTGCTGCCAGGATCTCATCGTCGCTGCAGGCATCGAACCAGCCCTGAGAATCTTTTTGTACCACCCACGCCTTGTCCCATGACTGCGGATGGCCGATGCGTATGGCGGTGGCGATGGTCTCGGGGTTGTCTACCATCTTGCCCTTAATAAACGGGGCGGAGCCGGCGGCCTGGTAACCCACCATGTGCGGACGGTGATTGACGATGCCTTGCTCGGCGTATTCACAATAACCCATCCAATGCGCCGTGATATTGCCGGCATTGCCCACGGGCAGGCAATGATAATCCGGTGCCCCACCCAGCTCTTCGATGATCTCGAACGCGGCGGTCTTCTGCCCTTGTAGGCGATACGGATTGATGGAGTTCACGATGGTCACCGGTGTGGTGCCCGCCACGTCCTTCACCAGCTGCATGCCGGTGTCGAAGTTGCCTTGAATCTGGATCACCACGGCGCCGTGTATCATGGCCTGGGCCAGCTTGCCCAGGGCGATCTTGCCATCGGGGATAAGCACGAAGCAGGCGATGCCGGCGCGCGCCGCGTACGCGGCCGCGGCCGCCGAGGTATTGCCGGTGGAGGCGCAGATAATGGCGCGACTGCCCTCTTCCACCGCCTTGGTCACCGCCATGGTCATGCCGCGATCCTTGAACGAACCGGTGGGATTGAGGCCTTCGTACTTGACGTAGATATCGACCTTGTCGCCCAGGTCGCGGGTGATGTTGTTGAGGCGTATGAGCGGCGTGTTGCCTTCGCCGAGACTGATGATGCGTGTATCGTCGTGCACCGGCAGACGATCACGGTAGCGTTCGATGAGGCCGGTGTAGCGGTTGCGGAATGGCATGGTTTATTTCCAGTCGCTATTGAGACGTTCTAGGCGTATACGCATAACCTTGGCATTGATGGAGCTCAAGGCCTCGATGCGCGTGATCGCCGCGTTCATGTTCTTTTCCATTACCCTATGCGTCAGCATAATAATCGGCACCTCGTGTTCGCCCGGCATCGGTTCTTTTTGCAATAGCGCCTCGATACTGATACCGACGTCGGCGAGGATGCGCGTGATATCCGCCAACACGCCGGGTTTGTCCTGGGCGTGCATGCGCAGGTAATACGTGGTCTCGACTTGGTCCATGGGCAGGATAGGTAAGTCTGACAATTGATCCGGTTGAAACGCCAGATGCGGCACCCGGTTGTTGGGATCGGCGGTCAGCGTACGCACTACGTCTACAATATCCGCTACCACTGCCGAGGCCGTGGGTTCGGCGCCGGCGCCGGCGCCGTAATAGAGGCTGGGTCCCACGGCATCGCCCTTCACCAGTATCGCATTCATGACACCATCCACGTTGGCGATGAGCCGGCGCTCCGGTATCAAGGTCGGATGCACGCGTAACTCGATGCCGGCATCGGTGCGGCGCGCGATGCCCAAGTGTTTGATGCGATAACCCAGCTGTTCGGCATACTCCATATCCATGGGCGTAATGCGCGTGATGCCTTCGGTATATACCCGATCGAACTGCAGCGGGATACCGAAGGCGATGGCGGCCAGTATGGTCAGCTTGTGCGCCGCGTCTATGCCCTCCACGTCGAAGGTCGGATCGGTCTCGGCGTAGCCCAGGCGCTGCGCCTCGGCGAGCACGTCGGCGAAATCGCGGCCCTTGGCCGCCCCCGGCCTGCCGTGCGTGGCCCCCAGCACGTCGTCACGCATTTCCGTCAGTATAAAATTGCCGGTGCCGTTGATGATGCCCGCCAGCCATTCGATGCGATTGCCCGCCAAACCCTCGCGCAGAGTCTTGATAATGGGAATGCCCCCGGCCACCGCAGCCTCGAACGCCACCATCACGCCCCGGGCATGGGCCGCGGCAAAGATTTCGTTGCCATGGGTCGCGATCATCGCCTTGTTGGCGGTGACCACGTGCTTGCCGTTGGCAATGGCACGCAACACCAAGGCGCGCGCCGGCTCGTAGCCGCCGATGACCTCGACCACCACCTCGATCTCCGGATCGTCGACCACGGCGAATGGATCTTGGCTGAGGCGTATGTCCGCCATGGGACAGGTGCGCGGTTTCTTCAGGTCGCGCGCAGCGGCGTGCACGATACGGATCTCGCGCCCGGCGCGGCGCGTGATCTCGCTGGCATTGCGTGTCAGGACATTGAGGGTGCCGGCGCCGACGGTGCCCAGGCCCAGTAGGCCGATCTTGACGGGATTCACCGGCTACACCTGTTGTAGTTTTTGTTGTGCATTGCGATCATTTCTCAGCATTTCCTTGATGGAGCGCACCGCCTGGCGCGTGCGGTGTTCGTTCTCGATGAGGCTGAAGCGCACGTATTCATCACCGTACTCGCCGAAGCCTATGCCCGGGGATACGGCGACCCTGGCTTCGGTGAGCAGCTTCTTGGAAAATTCCAGCGAGCCCAGATGGCGATACTCCAGTGGAATGCGCGCCCACACGAACATGGTGGCCTTGGGGATGTCCACCATCCAGCCGGCGGCATGCAGTCCATGGCACAGGGCATCGCGCCGATTCTGGTAGCGCTGGCGGATTTCTTCGACGCACTCCTGTGGGCCCTCCAGGGCCAGGATGGACGCCACCTGGATAGGCGTAAACGTACCGTAATCGAAATAAGATTTAAGCCGTGCCAAGGCCGCCACCAAGGTCGGGTTGCCGCACATAAAGCCCACGCGCCAACCGGGCATGTTGTAGCTCTTGGACAAGGTAAAGAATTCCACCGCGATGTCCTTGGCGCCCGCGACCTGCAAAATGGACGGGGCCACATAGCCATCGAACACGATGTCCGCATAGGCCAGGTCGTGGATCACCCAGATGCCGTGTTCTTTCGCCACCGCGATGACCTTCTCGAAGAAATCCAGTTCCACGCATTGGGCCGTGGGGTTACCGGGAAAATTCAGCACCAGCATCTTGGGTTTGGGCCAGGCGTTCTTGATGGCCTTTTCCAGTTCGGTAAAAAAATCCCCGCCCGGCACCAAGGGCACATGACGGATATCGGCGCCGGCGATGACAAACCCATAAGGATGTATGGGATAGCTGGGATTCGGCACCAATACCGAATCGCCCTTCTCCACCGTCGCCAAGGCCAGGTGCGCCAGGCCCTCTTTGGACCCTATGGTGACGATGGCCTCCTTGTCCATGTCCAGATCCACGTTGTAGCGGCGTTTATACCAATGGCAAATGGCACGTCGCAGCCGCGGGATGCCCTTGGATACCGAGTAGCGATGGGTATCGGGACGCTGGGACGCCTCACAGAGTTTATCTACAATGTGCTGGGGCGTGGGCTCATCCGGATTACCCATGCCGAAATCGATAATATCCTCGCCGCGCTTGCGCGCCTGGGCCTTGAGCTCGTTGACGATATTAAAGACATACGGCGGCAAGCGCTCAATGCGGGAGAAGTGGTCCGGTGGGTTCATGGGTAGGGCCAGGCCGGCGTATTACCGGCGGAGCGGAAATCCTTGTAATATATGTGTTTTCGAAAGTAGAGAAACAGTAAAGGCCCAAGGCCGCACTGTCAATGACGGGTGCATTATATACCGTCCCGGCCACCGCCCGATAGGGAGCGCCCCATATGAAAATCCAGCTAAAGATATGAAGATCCATCTAGAAACCGGCGCCGGTGCGAACATCATACGCAGTTATGGCACCGGGGAAATTACCGTCAATCAGCAGACCTACACCGCAAGCCTGATCATCATGCCGGATAGGATCGTCGATTGGGGGCCCCACAGCGCTGCCGGATTGGCGCTGAAGGATTTTCTCCTCATCGCCGACCTGGAGCCGGAGGTCGTTGTATTAGGCACCGGCTCGCACCTGCGATTTCCCGCCCCGGCCGCGACCCAGCCCCTGATTCAGGCACGCATCGGCCTGGAAGTCATGGACACCGCCGCCGCCTGCCGAACCTATATATTCTCATGGGCGAAGGCCGGCGCGTGGCGGCCGCGCTGTTGATGATGGAAAGTTGAAATGTCCCTGCGGCGCCAGGATTATCGATTCAGTGCTTTTAAGGTGACGCCGTAAGTGGGTATGGCGGGCGCTGAGATGTTGGGCTTCATTTCATTACAGCCCAACCTACCGGGCTTTTTTTGCCGCCGCTGATGCGAAGCGCTAGGTCTTGTTGCGTGATGCGCAACGCGCTATAGTCAGAGCATGATTCAATCATTCCGACACAAGGGGCTAAAAAAGTTCTTTGAGTCGGGAAGCGCGGCGGGTATCCAACCGCATC
>JANOTM010000113.1:0-4893 GCA_031416355.1 Gammaproteobacteria bacterium | reverse complement strand
GCCGAGGCCGAGGTGGAGTATGAGGATAAAACTTCGCCGGCCATAGACGTGCGTTTTCAGGTGCTGGACGAGGTGGCGTTCCTTGCGCGCTGCCAGCATGTGCCGGGCCACGGCGGCCGGGGTCCGGTGGCGGTGCCCATATGGACGACCACGCCCTGGACCCTGCCGGCCAACCAGGCGGTGGCCGTGAACCCGGATGCGGCGTACGCGGTCGTGCAATACGACGGCGAACACGGCCCCGAGCGTCTGGTATTGGCCGACGCCTTGGTCAAGGATGCCATGCTGCGATTTGCTGCTAACGACTATCGCATTATCGCTACCGTGATAGGTGCGGCGCTCGAAGGTGTGATGCTCAAGCACCCATTCTACGCGCGCGAGGTGCCGATTATCCTCGGCACCCATGTGACCACCGACTCCGGCACCGGCGCGGTACACACGGCGCCGGGCCATGGCCAGGACGACTATGTCGTGGGCGCGCGCTATAACCTGCCGGTGGACAACCCGGTGGGCGACGACGGCAAGTTCCTCCCGGGCGTCGAACTATTTGCCGGCGAACACGTGTTCAAGGCCAACGACCATGTGATCGAAGTGCTCAAGGCGCACGGCGCGCTGCTGCACATGCAGGCCCTGCGGCACAGCTATCCGCATTGCTGGCGCCACAAGACGCCGATTATTTTTCGCGCCACGCCGCAGTGGTTTATCGGCCTAGACCGTGCGCGCTTACGCGAACACGCGCTCGCCGAAATCAAGAAAACCGCGTGGCTGCCCGAGTGGGGGCAGGCGCGCATCGAAGGCATGATACGCGACCGGCCCGACTGGTGTATCTCGCGCCAGCGCACCTGGGGTGTGCCCATCGCCCTGTTTGCGCACAAGCAGACGGGCAAGCTGCATCCCGATACCCAAGCGCTCATGGAGACTGTGGCGCTGCGGGTAGAAAAACACGGCATAGACGCCTGGTTCGATCTCGACCCGCGGGAGCTGCTGGGCGCGGCCGCGGCCGAGTACGAAAAGGTCACAGATACCCTGGACGTGTGGTTCGATTCCGGTGTAACCCACGGGTGCGTGTTGGCCAAGCGCCCGGAGCTGCAGTATCCGGCGGATTTGTATCTGGAAGGTTCGGATCAGCACCGCGGATGGTTTCAGTCGTCGCTGCTGAGTGCGGTGGCGACGCGCGCCAGCGCGCCCTACAAGATGGCCTTGACCCACGGCTTCACCGTGGACGCCAAGGGCAAGAAGATGTCCAAGTCCCTGGGCAATACCATACTGCCGCAGAAAGTCATCAACACCTTGGGTGCCGATGTACTGCGCCTGTGGATAGCGGCCACGGATTATCGCAATGAGATGAGCATCTCCGATGAAATCCTGACGCGCGTGGGCGATTCTTACAGGCGCATCCGCAACACCGCGCGCTACCTGCTCGGTAATCTGTCCGGTTTCGATCCCGCGCAACACGCGTTGGCACCGGATAAGATGCTGGCGCTGGACGCGTGGGCGCTAAAGACCTGCGCCGATCTCCAGGATCAGCTACGCGCCGCATACGATGATTTTAATTTCCACCTGGTCTATCAGAAGCTGCATCAGTTTTGCTCGGTAGAGTTGGGCAGTTTCTATTTAGACGTGCTCAAGGATAGGGTGTATACCACGTCGGCGGATAGCGCCGCCCACCGCTCGGCGCAAACCGCCATGTATCATATACTCGAAGCCCTGGTGCGCTGGATGGCGCCGGTGTTGAGTTTTACCGCCGAGGAAATATGGAAGCACATGCCGGGACAGCGCGACGCCAGTGTGTTTCTGGATACGTGGTATGCAATACCGCATTGCAGCGATAACACCGGTATGCGCGGGCGGGAGTACTGGGATAAGATACTCAAGATACGCGAACAAGTAGGGCGCGAGCTGGAACAGGCGCGTGTCGCCGGCATGATTGGTTCGTCGCTGGATGCGGAAGTAGATCTCTATTGCGATGCCGCGCTCAAGGCGTTACTGGATGGCCTGCAGGACGAACTGCGTTTCGTGTTGATCGTCTCGTATGCACGCGTACACGATTTGGCACTGGCGGATGCGGCCAGCACAGTCACCGCGATGAAAGAACTGCGCGTAAAAGTTACCCTATCGGCCCATGCCAAGTGCATACGCTGTTGGCACCATCGCGCGGACGTAGGTGCCAATTCCGAACACCCCCATCTTTGCGCACGCTGCGTGCTTAACGTAGCGGGCGCAGGTGAATCCAGGAGATATGCGTAATGGGTACCTCTATAAATCGTGATTCCGTCATTCCCGCGAAAGCGGGAATCCAGTATGTTCAATGTGTTATAGATTCCCGCTTGCGCGGGAATGACGACTTTTAAAGGTGCCCGAATGTTTAAACTATCGTGGATTGCGCTACTCGTATACGCCCTCGATCAAGCCAGCAAGCTGGCCGCGGTGCGCCATCTCACGCGCCAGTCCCTGGAGATCGCACCCTTCCTTAATTTTTCCCTGGCGTACAACACCGGCGCCGCCTTTAGTTTTTTGAGCGACGCCGGCGGCTGGCAGAATCTGTTCTTCATGGTGGTGGCGATCGTGGTGGTCATTGTGATGATCGGCATGGTATGGCGCCTTGGGGCCAACGACGTACAAGTAGCGGTGGCCCTGATGCTGGTCCTGGGCGGCGCCCTAGGCAATGTGACCGACCGTATACGTTTAGGATATGTAGTTGATTTTATAGATGTATATTATCAATCCTGGCACTGGCCGACATTTAATGTGGCGGACTCGGCCATCTTCGTGGGGGCGCTATTGCTGATATTGGATGCAGTGGGGTGGGGGTTTAGTAAACGCCATTCTTGAATTAGCCACTCTGAGTTTGTAGTGGTATGGGCGACGATTTTATCGCGACAATCTCTCACGGAGTATCGAAATTGGGCGCGCACGACATGGGTTTCATCAAGACGATGTTAGTGAGCGGAGATCGCATAGTCGGAAATATGGATACGATTAGACATGGCAGTTGCGTCACGCTGCATTTTACTTTGTTGCTGGCAGAGGGAAGGGTGGTAGATACTTCCCGCGCAAGCGAACCACTGACACTGATCGTCGGTCAGGACGAGATCGCACCAGGGCTTGAGAAATACCTTGTTGGCCTGTGTGCCGGTGACCAGCGACGTATCAACATCCCCGGTGACGAAGTATACGGGTCGAGAGACCCAGATGCTGTGCAAACAATCGCGCGCGACGAATTCCCGCCAGAATTAACACCGGAACCCGGCCAGGTACTCGGTTTTGCCACACCTACCGGCGAGGAAATTCCTGCCCTAGTTGTGGCCGTAAAGGATGACGGTGTACAGGTAGACTTCTCCCACCCTCTGGCGGGACATGACCTTATCTTTGAGGTAGAGATCCTTACGGTGTTGCCAGGCAACCCGCATGTTCCTCCGCTTATTTCATAGACCTTCTGAATAAATCCGATCATAATTGCTACTTCGTGACCCATAACGGTTGATCCCGCAATGCAACTCATACTCGCCAATCCCCGTGGTTTTTGTGCCGGCGTTGATCGTGCCATCGAGATTGTCGAACAGGCACTAGAGCGTTTTGGCGCGCCTATCTATGTCCGACATGAGGTGGTGCACAATCGTTTTGTGGTGGAAGGCTTGCGCAACAAGGGTGCAGTATTTATCGATGAACTGGATGACGTGCCCGATGGGGCCATTGTGATTTTCAGCGCCCATGGAATTCCGCAATCAGTGCGTGACGAAGCGAACCGGCGCGCCCTGAAGGTGTTCGACGCCACCTGTCCGCTGGTAACCAAGGTGCACAAGGAAGTTATCCACCAACGCAAGGAGGGCGCGGAGTGCATACTCATCGGTCATGCCGGGCATCCGGAAGTCGAGGGTACCCTGGGCCAGGCCGATAGCGGTATGTATTTGGTGGAGACCGTGGCAGATGTGGCGCATCTACAGGTACGCGACCCGAACAGGCTTGCCTTTGTGACCCAGACTACTTTATCCATGGATGACACCGCCAAAATCATCGCCGCGCTACGCGCACGCTTCCCAGGAATACAGGGTCCGAAGAAGGATGATATTTGTTATGCCACTCAGAATCGCCAGGATGCGGTACGCGCCCTGGCGCGGCAGTGCACCGTGGTGCTGGTGGTGGGGTCGGCCAACAGTTCTAATTCCAACCGTCTGCGCGAAGTCGCCGAGACCCAGGGTGCGCGCGCTTATATGATAGCCGGGCCAGAAGACATACAGCGCGAGTGGCTAGTTGCGGCTGAAACCATAGGCCTCACCGCCGGCGCGTCGGCGCCCGAGGTGTTAGTGCAGCGGGTGGTTGCGCAACTGTGTGAGTGGGGTGCGACCGTCATGGCCGATCAGGCCGGCGTCAATGAGCACGTGATTTTCCCTCTGCCGCGTGAACTACGTCGTGGCTGAATGCCGCCACGACGGTACAGAGTCATTCTACAGCTATTTCTTTTTCCAGGTGTTCTCGCCAGCGTCGGCGTAATCGCCGTCGTTATTTTTATCCCACAGTTTTGAGCCGGTGTTGGATATAGTAAAGGTACCATCTGCTGCCTGTGTTGAGCCCAATACGGGAGTAGCTGTGGCAATAAAGGTGGTGGCGATAGTAGCTGAGGCAACACCGAGGGTATAAAAGCCATTGGCCGAGGTGGTAGGATAATTAGGCCCAAATCCAGTGCAAGCAATCACGGTTGAGCCTGCCGCATTGTATACGGCGATGTATGTATTGCACTGAGAAAAGAATTTCTCTTCTTGCGCCGCCAACTGGGTCAGTGCGATCTGCGCATCCGAGCGCCGTGATTCCACTATGTAGCGTGTGTAATTCGGATAGGCAAACGCGGCCAATATACCCATGATGACTACGACGATCATTAACTCGATCAGGGTAAAA
>JANOTM010000112.1:0-7283 GCA_031416355.1 Gammaproteobacteria bacterium | reverse complement strand
CTTTTGGTCCTGCAGGGCTCCGGCCACGATCTCGGACGCCGATGCCGAGCCGCCGTTCACCAACACCACCAGGGGCGCGCCATTCAGCACGTCCGCAGGGGTGGCATTGAACTTGAGTTGTGCGTCCGGTACCCGTCCTTCGGTGTAGACGATAAGTCCTTTGGTAAGAAAGGCATCGCTCACGGACACGGCGGCGTTCAACACGCCGCCTGGGTTGTTGCGCAGATCCAGTACCAGACCTTTAAGGTCGCCCTTGTTCTGCAATTTAAGCTTGGTCAGGGCATCCTTGAGGCTGTCGCCGGTATTGGCCTGGAACTGGGCGACGCGCGCATAGCCGAAGCCGTCTTCCAGCATACGGGTCTTGACGCTCTGTACCTTGATGATCGAGCGCGTGAGGGTGAACTTGAGGGGTTTAGGGCTACCTTCGCGCACCACGGTAAGGGTGATATCACTGCCGGGCTTGCCGCGCATGAGTTTAACCGCATCGTTCAGGCTCATGCCTTTTACCGCCTTTTCGTCCAGGCGGATAATCAGGTCACCGGTCTTGATACCGGCCTTGGCGGCCGGGGTGTCTTCGATGGGCGACACCACTTTGACAAACCCGTCTTCCATGGTGACTTCTATGCCTAACCCACCGAACTCGCCTTCGGTGCCGACACGGATATCTTTAAAGCCCTCTGGGTCCAGATAACTAGAGTGCGGGTCTAGGCCGGCGAGCATGCCTTGGACCGCGTCCTGCAAGAGTTTTTTGTCGTCCACCGGCACCACGTAATCCGATTTAATGCGGCTAAAGACCTCGGTGAAGGTGCGTAATTCGCCGATGGGCAGGGGGCTATCCGCCTGTTCCGCCTGTTGTTTAGCGGATTCCCGGCCTTGTACCGCCCGTTCCAGGCTGATGCCGACGCCGACGAAAATGCCGATAAGCAGGATCAAGACATAGCGCGGCATGAATCCGTATTTCACGGAGGGTAGTGCATGCTTCATTTTTTTAAATCTCCAGAGTGGGTGTTGCCCGGCGGTGTAGGTCGCAAGTGGTTCTATACAGCCTTCAGTCTAGCGTATTCTGCACCATTCTAACGGATCGCGCGGTTCGCCGTTATGGCGTATTTCGAAATACAGCCCAGGCTCGGGGGGGCCGCCGGTGCTGCCGCTGCCGGCGATGGTTTGCCCCGCTTCTACCCAGTCCCCAGCTTCTTTGTACAGGCTCTGGTTGTGGCCGTAAAGGGTCATGTAGCCATCCCCGTGCTCCAGGATAATCAGCAGGCCGAAGCCCCGCAGCCAGTCGGCATAGGCCACCCGGCCGCGGAAAATCGAGGCCACGGTATGCCCCTCCGGCGCCGTGACAAAAATACCCCGCCAGCGCAAACCGCCGGATTTGGCCGCCCCCAGGCCACCTTCGCCCAGGGATCGGGGAGCGCCAAAGCGCGCCGTGATACGGCCTTGCATCGGTAGGGGGAGTTTGCCTTTATGCGCCTGAAAGCGGCCCGGTAAATGAGGAAAAGATGGCGGCGGAGTGCGTATCGCCACGGTCTTCAGTTGCTGGAGCAGGCGCACCAGCCGCTGTTCGTCCAGACGCAGGCGCTCCACTTCCTGCGCTTGATTCCGCACCCGCAGGTTGACCTGCGCCAGCAAGCGGCCGCGTTGCGCACGCGCGCCGAGTAGGGTCTGTTTTTTCGCCAGTTCTTCCGACCGCAGCGCCTCCAGCTCGCGCGTGCGCACCTGGATTTGATCGGTGAGCGTTGCCAGGCGGGCTAGAGCGGTGCGTGCTTCCTGGATGCGGGCGGCGCGCGCCCGTTGCAGATAATGATGGTAGGCCAGCACCCGGCTGACGCTGGCGGGATTTTCCTGGTTGAGGAGTAATTTGAGGTTTTCCTGTTGTCCCAGGATGTAGGCGGCGCGCGCCTCCTTCTCCAGGTGCCCGATTTGGACTTGAATCTGCTGGCGCTGCCGGTCTTTTTCCGCGTGCAGGCCGGCAAGTCGGGTGGCTTGGGAATTAAGTTCGGTATTCAACTGTTTCAGGGTTTTTAGTTGCGCGCCGACTTCTTGTTCCGCGGCGCGCAATTCTTCGCGCAGGCTGTCGCGCTCACCGCGCGATGTATTCAGCTCTTTTTCCAGGCCTTTGAGGTGGGTGCGCAATTCCTGCAATTGTGCGCCGGTGTCAGGCTCGGCATCGGCGCTGGGCAGATAGCCGGCGCTTAGAAATGCGCATATCAAAAGGAAGGGTGCATACCTATGGGTCGCCGGTGTGGCGGCCATGATGCGATACCCAGCCGCAGTGCCCATGGACCCGGCGGCGCCGGCCTAGGCCGGTATTTCCGCGTCTACGGCTACCAGGGAACGCCCGCTCATTTCCGACGGGATGCGCAATCCCATGAGATAGAGCATGGTCGGCGCCACATCTTCCAGAGAGCCGGTAGTGGTCACCTGGCCCTTGCGGCCGATGTACAAGAACGGCACCGGATTAGTCGTGTGTGCGGTATGCGCCTGGGCGGTGTCGTTGTCGAACATTTGTTCGGCATTGCCGTGGTCAGCGGTGATGAGCATCTCGCCGCCAAGCTTGCGCAGGGCGTCGAATATGCGTTTGATGCACGCGTCCAGGGTCTCGATGGCGCGCACCGTGGCGGCAAAGTCGCCGGTGTGGCCGACCATGTCGGCATTGGCGAAGTTGCAGATGATGACGTCGTAGACGCCACTCTGTATCGCCGTGATCACTTTGTCAGTCACCGCTGTGGCGTTCATTTCGGGTTTCAGGTTATAGGTAGCCACGTCCGTGGGTGACGGTACCAGGATACGGTCCTCGCCTTCGTAGGCGGTTTCCATGCCGCCATTGAAAAAGAACGTGACATGGGCGTACTTCTCGGTTTCGGCGATGCGTAGCTGGCGTTTGCCGAGGCTCGCCAGATGCGCGCCTAACACATTGCGCAGGCGTTCCGCGGGAAACGCCACCGGGATATGGAATTCGGACTGGTATTCCGTGAGGCTCACGAACCGCCCCAGGCGCGGGTAGGCTTCGCGTTCGAAGCCGTCGAAATTCTCTTCTATGAAAGGGCGAGTGATCTGACGCGCCCGATCGGAGCGGAAGTTCATAAACAAGACCACGTCGCCGTCCTGAATGTGCGCGGCTTCGGTGCCCGGCGGCACGATCACCGTGGCCTGGACAAACTCGTCGTTTTCGCCCCGGGCATAGGCGGCATCCAGGGCGTCTTGCGCGCTGACGGCGTAGTAACGCGCCTTGCCCTGGGTAATGAGATCGTAGGCCGCTTGTATGCGCGGCCAGCGGTGGTCGCGGTCCATGGCGTAATAGCGGCCGATGACGGAGGCGAAACGCCCATGACCCAAAGACTGAAACTTATTCTCCATGGCCAGGAGGGAGGTCACCGCACTTTGGGGCGGGGTATCGCGCCCATCCAGAAACGCGTGCAGATAAATACGCTGGGCGCCGCGCTTGGCCGCCATTTCCACCATGGCATGGATATGCTCTTCGTGACTGTGCACGCCCCCGGGGGAAAGCAGGCCCAGGATATGCACCGCCCGCTGGGTATTGACCGCAAGATCGATGGCGTCGGTGAGGGTTTTGTTGGTAAAAAAGGTCCCGGACGCGATTGCCCGATTGATACGGGTGTACTCCTGATACACCACCCGACCGGCCCCCAAGTTCAAATGGCCGACTTCGGAATTGCCCATTTGTCGGGTGGGGAGGCCCACCGCCGCCTCGGAGGCGCGAATGAGCGTATGCGGATAATGCGCCCACAAATAATCCCAAGTGGGTTTATTGGCGCTGAAAATGGCGTTATGTTCGGGATTTTCGCTGTATCCCCACCCATCTAGGACGAGCAAAAGCAGGGGTTTGGGGATAGACTGCATGCCGGATTTTTAACCTTGAGATGATTAAGGGTCTTTCCAAATGGATACATATTGTATAATGTTTCCGACCCAAAGACAGCTACTGACTTTCATAAATGTAAAGGATTACATTCGATGGCTTGCTGTAAAATTATGACAGCTACCCTGCCAGCCACTTTTAATCGATACGAGGCGATTGATATGAGCGTTATAGCCAACAACATAGTCAACAACGTCGTTCTGATTACCAACGAAGAAGACATCTACAACGCCTCCCACTCCCTCAAGGCCATGGCACATCCCCTACGCCTGAAAATTCTGTGCCTGCTCGGCGCCACCACCGAAGTCAGCGTGCAGGATATCGTCGAACAAGTAGGTACCTCCCAGAGCAACATCTCCCAACACCTTTCCATACTGCGCGACAAGGGCATACTCATCTCGCGCAAGGACGCTAATAAGGTGTATTACCGCATCGCCGAACCCAGCATCCTGCACCTTATCGGCGCCATGCGCGCGGCGTTTTGTACGCACTTCAGCGCGTGACGGTGTCGAGCGGGCGCTGACGCCGAGCTTACCGACTGAACGAGGCGATTTATGGTTACTCCCAAACAAACCGCCAGTAGTTCATGGAGCATTTGCCAGGGATAGCCTCGGAGAGTGACATCATGTACGAGTTCTACGTGAAGCAGAAGATCGAGGCAGGCATTAAAGCTGCCGCGCCTCTGTGGCGGCGACGAAATGGGATACACCAGAAATAGATTACACTGGGTGGTTGCAAGGGTGGGCATCGCCCCTCTATAAGCACCAACCCACGCTGCCTCCGATGGGCAGTGACTCGTTATTTTGGATGATTGTCTTTTCAATGCAGGGGATGTATGCAGGAACTACGTAACGTACGGTTGGGGGCGCGCGAGGTGGAGGTGCGACTGAGCGCGGGCGCAGTTGCGGCGCTAACCCGGCAGAACGAAGAACTCTACATCGAGATGGAGCTCTACTTCAGTTGCTTGGTGGGCAAGCGGGTGAATTTCCTGCCCGCCGCGCGCGCTGGCTCGGTCGACCCCGCAAGATTGAACGACACAGTGAGTCTTGGTTTCCGCGCTGTTATGACGCGCACGTGCCAGGTCGGTGATACCGATCACCAACTCGAGTCCGAGTCATTTCTAACAGACCGTGGCAATCGCTATGTTCCGCGCTGGTTCAGTCTGGATTACCGCAATGGCGCTTGGTCCGGCGAATTCAGCGTGAAGTAAGCTAGCTGCGCGCCCAGACATTGGCCGCCGCTGGGTCGGTGAAGGTTTCGGGTGTTACACTTTGACTTTGAGACGGCCCTCTTAAACCCAATATACTCCCATTCTACTTTTGATTGAGCACACCTATGCAGTTCGTCATCAATAATTGGTATCTGTTTTTAGCGATAGCGGTTTTCGCTTATCTTTTACTCGCCGGCCCGGTGATGCAGGCTGTGCGTGGTATAAAAACGTTGACTGTGGCCGAGGCGGTACGGTTGATGAATCAGGAGGGAGCGCTGGTGCTGGATGTGCGTGAACCGGATGAATTTCGCACCGGGCATATTCCCCATGCGATCAATATCCCCGTGGGCACCCTGCCCGGTCGGCTTAAGGAGATTGAAAAGTATAAAGACAAACCGATACTGCTCAATTGTCGCACCAGCCAGCGTTCCGCGCGCGCCGCGTTGATGCTGCGTAAACAGGGCTACACCACGGCGCATATACTGGGCGGCGGTATCCTTGCCTGGGAAAAAGACAATCTCCCCACGGAGAAATGAGTACTACCCCCATGCCCAAGACGCTGATGTATTGCACCCACGTGTGCCCTTATTGCACCATGGCCGAACGCCTGCTGGTCAAGAAAGGGGTGCGCGTAGACAAAATCTTTGTCGACGATATGCCGGACCTTCGTGCGGAAATGATGCGCATCACGCAACGCAGAACCGTGCCGCAGATATTCATCGGCACGACACACGTGGGCGGGTATACTGAGATCGTCGCCCTAGACCAGAACGGCGAGCTGGACAAACTGCTAGCCGAGTAATGTATGCGCGCTGTTTCGGTGGCGTGCAAAGCGCCGACACAGGGCATTCGATTCAATTTTATAAAGATTATGGGTGATACCAATGTCACAGGAACAAGAGCAAGCCGCAACGCTTAATATCGAAAAAGTCTACGTAAAGGATATTTCTTACGAAGCCCCCAACGCCCCCCAGGTGTTTATGGAGCAGCGCGTGCCCGAGGTGGGCGTGCAATTGAACATCGCCCACAGCGTGCTGAACCAGAAGGACGGTATGTATGAAGTGGTGCTAGGGGTGACGGTCACGGCGAAATTCCAGGACAAGAACGTGTTTCTGGTGGAAGTCCAGCAGGGCGGTCTGTTTCGTATTGCGGGTATCCCGGTGGCGGATCTGCCCATGGTGTTGGAGATCGGTTGCCCCAATATCCTGCTGCCGTTCGCGCGCGAAGCCATCAACGATCTGGTGGGCAAGGGCGGGTTCCCGCAGCTTTTGATCAATCCGGTCAATTTCGAAGGCCTGTACCAGCAGAAGCTGGCCGCCGCGTCTACGGCCACGGCCACGGCTCATTGAGCGCCATCGAGTCCGCGCTTCGGCGCGGCGCGTAACTTTCTTACGCAGTCTGCGGTAAAATCAGACTATGCCCGCTACTCTAAAAGCCACCATTGCCGTCCTCGGCGCCGGTTCCTGGGGCACGGCCCTGGCTGTGCTACTGGCGCGCAACGGCCATCGCACCCTGCTGTGGGGACATGATGCGGCGCATATGGCGCTACTCAGCCACGCGCGTTGCAATGCCACGTTTCTGCCGGACGTTGCGTTTCCCGATAATCTGGAACTGTATGACGACCTCCCGGCGGTGGCGCGCGCGGCGCAGCATTTCCTGGTGGTTGTGCCCAGCCATGCGTTTCACGCCATACTTAAAGCCTTGCAGCCCCATCTTCCCGTGGGCGCGACGGTAGCCTGGGCCACTAAAGGCATGGATGCGGACAGCGGCGCCTTGCTTAGTCAGGTGGCGGATGCGGTTTTGGGCGCGGCCTGGCCTACCGGCATCGTATCCGGCCCCACCTTCGCCAAAGAAGTAGCGCAAGGCCTGCCTACGGCGATCACCGTGGCGTCTGCCCGCATCGAGGTAGCGGAGACCATCGCCCAGTGGCTGCGCAATGATCGGGTGCGCGTGTATACCTGCGTGGATCGGGTGGGTGTGGAACTGGGCGGCGCGGTGAAAAACATCATGGCCATCGCCACCGGCATTAGCGATGGTCTGGGTTACGGCGCGAATGCGCGCGCCGCGCTCATTACCCGCGGTCTGGCGGAAATGCGTCGACTGGGCGCGGCCATGGGCGGCAAGCCGGAAACCTTCATGGGCCTTGCGGGCTTGGGCGATCTAGTGCTGACCTGCACCGACAATCAATCG
>JANOTM010000111.1:0-2931 GCA_031416355.1 Gammaproteobacteria bacterium | reverse complement strand
CTGGTCGCGGTGCTCCTGCCACAACTAAAAAACCGGGGGACTGTCTGCGTTTCACTCCGGCAGACTCCCTTTCGGGTGAAAGCGCATCGTGGCTCGGTGCCCACGCCACCATGCGTCAACGATTTAGTGACGAGCACCAGCCAGGTCAGGAGCGGGTGTGTCGCCGAGGGTTAAGGCGGAGAAAGCGCGCGATAAAGGCCTCGCGCTCACATAGCTGTGCCGGGTTGTACTTGCCGTTGCGTGGCATCAGTCGGACATAGTCATTGAGAATGAGTTCGGCACGTTGCGCCTTATAGGTTCGAAGGTATGGCGTAATCTGTTGGAGCAGGGCAAGGGCCTGACGGTTGTCTATGGCGTAAGTGACGCTCGGTGTGTGGATGATGTGGGCAGCGCGTTTGTTCGTGATGCGTCCGGCACCGATGGCCGTACGCACATATCTGAGCAGCTGCGGTTCAGTGCTGCTGATGCTGATAAACAAGCTGACGATGTTCGCCGCGATGTCTGCGCGATAGCGAAATACTTCCTTCACCATCAACTATTCCGGCGATGTAGGCCGCATCTTCAGGTGAAAGCTTGTTTACTTTTCGGTAGGTCGCCATCCCTGGTCTTCATAGTGCTAATTTCAGACACTATACAAAACAAAACCCCTGGCGGGAAACCGGCCAGGGGTTTTGCAACAACAATACACTAAATATGGTGGAGGCGGCGGGAATCGAACCCGCGTCCGTAAGTCCTCTGCCAGCCGGTTCTACATGCGTAGTCTGTCTTTAATTTGACTCACCGTTCTCCGACAGACAGGGGAATCGGCAAGCTGAGCCTGCTTCAATTTAACGCGATGTTAACAGACACAACATCGAGCGATCCTGTGTGATCGACCTCTCAGCCCGGCCCACAGGCGAAACGTAGGTGAGAGGTTAGCAGGGATTAAGCTGCTAAGGCGTAGTTGTCGTCGTTGGCAACTATAACTTGTGCAGTTGGATTTACGAGGTTCTCTGCCCCTCGGCATGCCCCGGAGGTTTTGTAACCCACGTCGAAACCGTGTCGCCCCCTTTTAAAGCAGGTACAAGTTACAAGATGCAAGTGACAAGTATCCAGCTCCATCACTTGATTCCGTGGCGACAGTATAGCGTGAATTGTGGTCGGGGGGCAGGGGAGATTGCCGGCGGGTGTTCTCTCCCTCATCCGGCCCTTCGGGCCACCTTCTCCCGCAAAAGCGGGAGAAGGTGAGTTTGTGCGGCCTGCGGCCGCGGGTTTTGAGGGCGTATCAGCGGGTTTTCAGGGCGCGTTCGCGTTCGCGGTTGGATTCGCGTTCTTTCAGGACCTGGCGCTTGTCGTGTTGCTGTTTGCCCTTGGCGAGGCCGATTTCGAGTTTGGCCTTGCCGCGTTTCCAGTAGAGTGATAGGGGCACGATGGTGTAGCCCTTGCGTTCCACCGATCCGATGAGTTTGCTGATTTCTTCCGCGTGCAGCAACAACTTGCGCGTGCGCGTCGGGTCCGGATTAACATGGGTGGAGGCGGAGGTGAGCGGCGAGATGTGGGCGCCGAACAGGTAGACCTCGCTGCTTTTGACGATGACGTAGCTTTCTTTTAGCTGGGCGCGGCCGGCACGCAGGCTTTTAACTTCCCAGCCTTCCAGGGCGATGCCGGCCTCGAATTTCTGCTCGATGAAATAGTCGTGCCAGGCCTTTTTGTTTTGCGCAATGCTGGCGGGGGACTTTTCCTGTTTTTTGCTCATGTCTGTCTGGGCGTAAGTGGCGGATTCGTGTGGTATTGTCCTAGCCTAAGGGCTGGACAATATTGGCTTATAATAACAGGTAGCATGAAACTATTTTCATTATGGCCGGAATAAAAACAACCGCACCCCTGCCGCGCGCGCCCAAGTCCATGCATGGGCTATGGTCCAGCCCGACTATGTTCGTTCTGGCGGCGGCCGGCTGTGTCATCGGCCTCAACAGTATTTGGCGCTTTCCCTATCACGCGGCCCAGTACGGCGGCAGCGCGTTTATTTTTTTCTATGTGCTGTTCATTTGCCTGCTGGGCATACCCTTGCTCATGGCGCAGCTGCTCTTGGGCCAGGTGGAACGCAAGTCACCGATCAATGGGATAGCCGCACTCATCCGGCGCGGCCGGCTTACGCAGCGCTGGAAGATAGTGGGATGGTTGGCGGTGATCAGCGGCTTTCTGGTGCTGTCGTATTTTAGCGTCGTCGGCGGCTGGATGCTGGCCTACGTGCTGCGCGCGCTCTCCGGTGCCCTGTATGGATTGACGGTGGATGGCGCCGGCGAGCTGTTTTCCACCCTGATGCGGGATCCGGAAAAACAACTTTTTTGGTATAGCCTGTTCCTTGTTATGACCCTGCTGGTGGTGGCGCGCGGTGTACGCCACGGTCTGGAGGCGGTGGCGCGCTATGCGGTGCCGGGCATGATGGGTCTACTGGCGATACTTGCGATCTATTCCGCCAGCGTCGGCGCGTTCTCCCAGGCGGCGGCCGCGCTGCTGGTGCCGGATTTTAATCGCTTGTCCGGTGAGGGCATACTCATGGCGCTGGGCGATGCCTTTTTCAGTCTGGGTTTGGGAACCGGGGTAATGATCATGTACGGGGCGTATCTGCCCCCCCAGGTCTCCATCGCCAGGATGGCGGCAATCGTGGTGGCAGCGGATGTGCTGGCGGCGGTGCTCGGCGCGTTCGTGGTATTGCCGTTGATGTTCGATGCTGGTGGCGAGCTCGCGGGTGATGCAGTACTGGTATTCCAGGTCATGGCCGTGGCTTTTGACCCATTGCCCTTGGGTGGTGTCATGCGCACCCTATTTTTTGTCTCCTTGGTCTTGGTAGCGTGGATGTCCTGCATCGCTTTGCTTGAGCCCGTGGTGGCGTGGCTGGTGGAGAGCCGCAACCTGAGTCGGACCAGGGCGGTGTTGATATGCGGCGCG
>JANOTM010000110.1:0-4387 GCA_031416355.1 Gammaproteobacteria bacterium | reverse complement strand
GATGATCGCATGCACGTGACCGTGCGCAAGGAAGAAAAACCGGCACCGAAAGTGGCGAAACGGCCGCTGGTCATGGTGGTCGACGACTCGATCACGGTGCGCAAGGTCACCAGCCGCTATTTACAGAAACATGCCATCGATGTCATCGTCGCCAAGGACGGTATCGATGCAGTCGAACAACTGCGCGAACACGTGCCCGACGTCATGCTCGTGGATATCGAAATGCCGCGCATGGACGGCTACGAGTTGACCAGCAACGTACGCTCCGATCCGGGCCTGAAACACATCCCGATTATCATGATTACTTCGCGTGCCGGCAGCAAACACCGCGACCGCGCCTTGCAATTGGGTGTGAATCTGTATATGACCAAGCCTTACCAGGAAGAAGAGCTGCTGAAGAATATCAATGCCATGCTGACGCGGAACGACAAACGATGAAAGCGCAAGCCAGGTGGGCAGAGTAATGGCCGAGTTACAGGAATATCTGCGCATGAGCCTCGCGGGCACGGATTTTCTGCTTCCGGCCAATGCCAGCTTTGCCATAGAACAACGGGACAGTATGCACCTCAATGAACAGGGTCCGGTCGCCGCGTGGTGGGAGTCCAACGGGGTACGCTGCCCGGTCTATCATGTGGACAGCGAACTCAAGCTGGCCCACAGCGACGATTGGCAACACGTGGTATTTCTGAACGCCAGACCCCAGCCGGTGGGCCTGGCGGTGAACGATATCCAGACCATAGCCGCTAGCGAAATCCAGGTCGAGGCCTTTCAGCCCCTTGGCAAACCGCCGACCGCGGCCGGACATTTGTTTTCCGCCGCATGGGTACAGGGTCCCGAAGCCATGTTGATATTCGAGCCGCGCGCCCTCGCCGCGCTGCTATTGAGTTTAGGGGGGGCAGCATGACGGAACCCGCACTACCCACACTACAACCGGTCCACACCCTGGAAATCCCCACCCAGAGCTTGTCGCTGTTGATCCCCAGCGCCTGTATCGCCGAGGTCTGTAGCGTAGTACCGGTAAAACCCTTACCTCATAGTCCGGCCTGGGTATTGGGCGTGATCGGCTGGCGTTCGCGGCCGGTGACGGTGATATCCGTGGAAGCGTTGGTGAGCGGCGGCAAGGCACCTCGAGGTGTGCAATCTAAGATTGTGATCTTGTATCCCCTGCCGGGCCGTTTGGCCACGGATTTTTTCGGCATCATGGCATCCGGCGAGCCGCAATCGCACACCATCGACAACAGCATGCTAGCCGACAGTGTGGACCTGCCGGGCAATCCCTTTGTCGCTGCCGCTATTCGTCTTGAACGAGGTGTGGCGGGCATACCTGATTTCGAAGCGCTTAAGCGCATGTTTTATCCTTAAAAAAACTCCTAACAATAATGATCGGATTTTGCTGCTAGCGCGGCCCTCGGCAACTGCTCCATGCGTTGCCCTACCTCCTCGGCGGCGGTTCCCGACGCCGCTCTACCTCCTCCATCCCTGGAGTCGTGCATCCATGCAGTCGTCACTCCTACCCCTAACCAGGAACCCGGCCGAAGGCCGCACCAACTTTCCTTCTCCCGCTTTTGTGGGAGAAGGTGGCCCGAAGGGCTGGATGAGGGAAGAGATCGCCCGGTTCCGGGGCCCAATTCGCGACCATGGTGGGGGTCGGGCGGTCTCTCCCCGAGGGCATAGATATCTATACAAGTTAAACATAATGCCTTAAATAGTACCGCATGGATCACAGTAGCAACGAGACAAGGGTGGGCATCGCCCACCAGCGTGTGCCGGCCGAAGCCGCGTGTGGTGGGCGATGCCCACCCTACCCGGTTTGTGTAGATACCTATGCCCTCGGGGAGAAGGAGTGGGCAGGCGCAATTACCGAGTTGCCGAAATGAGGGCCAGGTAATGCGCATTTTATTTGACAGGCGCTCTTAATAAAAATACGTTCCGCGTCGACGTACCATTCCATCACCCCTAACGAGTGGCGTATTCGATGCCTTCCCACGCCACCTTGGCCAGGTGATCGATTTCCTCGGCGACGATCACATACGGTGGCATAAAGTAGATCACATCCCCCAAGGGCCGCAGCAGCGCTTGATGCGCGAGGCCATACTGGTAAACCCGGCGCCCGCGCCGTTCCTGCCACGCATACGCCTGCCGGGTCGCCTTGTCTTTTACTATTTCGACGGCAAGTATCATCCCGGTCTGGCGCACCTCCGCCACGTGCGGGTGGTGTGCGAAATGCGCGCACGCCGCGCCCATGTGCGCCGCCAGTGCCAGGTTGCGCGTAATGACTTGGTCGTGCTCGAAGATATCCAAGGTGGCGAGGGCCGCGGCACAGGCCAGCGCGTTGCCGGTGTAACTGTGTGAGTGCAGGAACGCCTTGTGCTCGGTGTATTCAGCATAAAACGCGGCATACACATCGTCCGTGGTGAGACACACCGAGAGCGGCAGATAACCCCCGGTCAGGCCCTTGCCGAGGCACAGAAAATCCGGCGTGATGTCCGCCTGCTCGCAGGCGAACAGCGTACCGCTGCGCCCAAAGCCCACGGCGATTTCATCGGCGATGAGGTGCACGTTGTAGCGGTCGCACGCCGCGCGTAGCAGCGTGAGATACACCGCGTCGTACATGCGCATGCCACCGGCACATTGCACCAGCGGCTCGACGATAACGGCGCACACCGAGTCGGCATGCCGCGCCAAGGCCTCTTCCATGGGCGCGAACATGCGGCGCGTATATTCAGCACAGGATTCCCCGGCATCGCGCCGATAACAATCCGGCGACGGCACGATGATCGTTTTCATCAACAGCGGTGCATAGGTCTCTTTATAAAGCGCCACGTCGCCCACCGACAGCGCGCCCAAGGTCTCGCCGTGATAACTATTGCCAAGGCTGATGAAGCGGGTTTTTTTGTCCCGTCCACGATTGCGCCAGTAATGAAAGCTCATCTTGAGCGCAATCTCCACCGCGGCCGAACCGCTGTCGGCGTAAAAGCAGCGCGTGAGCCCGGCGGGCGCCAGCTTCACCAAGCGTTCCGACAGCCGCACCACCGGCTCGTGGGTGAAGCCCGCGAGGATCACATGCTCAAGGTTTTCCATCTGCTGCGTAATAGCGGCATTGATGCGCGCATTGGCATGGCCGAAGAGGTTGACCCACCACGAACTAATGGCATCGATATAGCGATTACCATCGAAATCCTCCAGCCAAACGCCATGACCGCGGCGTATGGGAATAGGCGGAAACTCCTCGTGGTCATGCATCTGGGTACACGGGTGCCAAAGCACCTTGAGGTCGCGTTGGCCGAGGGAGCGGTTGTTCATGGGAAAGAAGATACAAGATACAAGAGAAAAGGTACAAGAGAAAAGAAAATGTCTTGGGGCGTCTCGAATCTTAATTCTTTTCTCTTCCGCCTTTTCTCTTTTCTCTGCCTTTAATTAATACCCCCAATACTCCGCCAAAATACGCGACTGCCCCACGTATATCGCTGCTGTGGCGGGGTCGAATTTTTCTATGCCCATGGCCTGTAGCATGTGGCGGCCGTCTGGGGTCTTGCCGGCATTGAGCAGGGCCTTGCGTAGGGTGTCGCGGGTGCCGGCATCCATGCTGGGCGCGGCGGATAGGGCGATATGCGGTATCGGCTCGGTTAGCAGTACCACGCGTATATTGGCGCCGCTGGCGATCTGTTGGTTGACGTAAGGTGTGGGAAGGATGGCGGTGACGACTTTTCCATCGAGTAGTAGCTGCATGGCCTCTTCTACACTGTCGGTCTCTATGGTAATGGGTTGGCGCGTAGGATTGGGAAAGATGGCATTCAGGCGCGCGGCGCCGACGCTGGGTATGCCGAGGGTCGCGATGCGCCTGCCGGCCAGCTGTCCCGGATGCACATTGCGCTTCTTACCCTTGACCACCAGGCTGTAGGTCACCATGGCCGGCATTTTCACTAGCACCGTAAAGCTCAGTTTCTGTATGCGGTAGTCAGTGAAGTGCGCCTCATCCAAGGCCAGGTCATAGCCCTTGCCTAGTCGTATGGTATGCCAATAGGCAAAGAAGTCGGGATGGGTGAGCAAGACGCAGGTCTTGCCCGTAACCTTGCTAATGTAGTCGGCCAGGGGTTGGTATACCGCGTGGGTAGTGGCGGTACTTTGGGTCGGCTGTATCGCCAGTATCAAGCGGCCGTTGTCCGCCAGGGCATGGGCGCATAGCAGCCACAGCACGCCGGCGACTAGCAGGGCGTGCCTGGCGGCGGGCCGGCGGCCATGGTTATGGTGGGGGCGAGACTGCCCGGCCGTGCTGTTGCCGCAGTGAGTCCATGAACCGGGCGCCTCTCCCTCACCCGACCCTTCGGACCACCCTACCCAGGAACCCGGCCGCAGGCCGCACCAATCTCCTTCTCCCGTGCGCGGG
>JANOTM010000109.1:0-3656 GCA_031416355.1 Gammaproteobacteria bacterium | reverse complement strand
TCTGCCCCGACATGCTGGTGACGATATCGCCGGGTTTGTTGGCATCGCCGTCCGGCAGATTCTCGGAGCTTGGGACGATGCCCACCACGTTGATGGGCAGTTTGAGTTCGGCCACGGCTAGTAAGGTGCCCAGTACGCTGGCGCCGCCGCACATGTCGAATTTCATTTCGTCCATGGCGGCGGCGGGCTTAATGGAAATGCCGCCGGCGTCGAAGGTGAGGCCCTTGCCCACCAGGGCCACCGGCGGTTCGTCTTTTTTCCCGCCGTGGTATTCCATAATGATAAGTTTTGCCGGCTGGCGACTACCGCGGGAGACCGACAACAGGGCGCCCATGCCGAGTTTTTCCATGTCCGCTTCTTCCAGGACCCGGGTCTTGATACCGCCGTGTTTTTCCAGGGCCTGCGCCTGTTTCGCCAGATACGTGGGCGTGCAGATATTGCCCGGCAAGTTACCTAGGTCCCGCGCCAGGGTGACCCCGGCGCTAATGGCCTTGCCTAGGCGTACTGCGGTTTCGCCGGCGCTGAGTTCGCGGCGCGTGGGCACCGGCAGAATAATCTTGCGCAGGGCGCGGCGCGGCTTGTCGGCCTTGGCGCTTTTAAGTTGATCGAAGCGATACCAGGCGTCTTCCGCCGCCTCTACCGCGTGCCGAACTTTCCACGCCATGTCGCGGCCTTTGATTTCCAATTCGGTCAGATACAGGCTGGCCTCGGTGGCGCCGGTGTCGGCGATGGCCTTGACGGCGTTGGCGATGGCCGCGCGATAGCTGCCTTCATCCAGCTCCTTTTCCTTGCCGCATCCCACCAGCAACAAGCGTTCGCACAATAGCTTGGGCACATTGTGCAGCAACAGCGTCTGGCCGGCGCGGCCCGCCAGGTCGCCGCGCCGCAGTATGCCCGACAGCACACCGCCGCATACCTTGTCGAGGCGCCGGGCACTGGGTGCGAGTTTGCGGCCCTCGAAGATCGCCACTGCCAGACAGGCGCTGCGCTGTTTTTCTGGATCGCCGCTTTTTACTGTAAATTCCATGATGTCTCCTGGTAACGGCGCTTTTTCAGGGTAGGTATATGCGCTATAGTTGCCCGCACTAGGCAGCTTACCGCACTGAGCAAGGGAGTTGCTATTGTGCGCAAGCTTCAGGGCGGGGATTTTAACCATCCCGGTATTGGTGTCCGCAGTATTAAAAGTTTCCGGTTCCGATTCAAGAGGGGCGGGCTTGATAAGTGGTGAAATATTTTTTCTAACCGTAGCGCTCGACCATGCTGATCATTGATCGGGCACTGATGCGCGAGGTGCTGCAAACCAGCCTGGCGGTCACCTTGGTGTTCGTCTCCTTGTTTGGTGTCGTGAGCCTGGTTAACGTTTTGGCCGAGGCGACGCGTGGCGAGATACCGGCGCGCATCATTTTTATGCTTCTCGGTCTGCAGACAGTGAAGATGCTGGGGCTGATGCTGCCGCTGACTTTATTCATCGGCATACTGCTGACTTTGGGTCGCTGGTATCGGGACAGCGAAATGACGGTGCTGGCGGCGTGTGGTGTGGGTTTGCTGCATTTTGTCCGGCCCACGTTGCTGCTTGCCACGGGTTTTGCCCTGGTGGTGGCGCTGTTCTCATTTTATCTTGCCCCTATTTCCGCCGGCCTCATCACCAAACTTAAAAGCGAGGCCAGCAGCCGTTACGAAGTAGGCGGCATTATGCCGGGTGTTTTTAACGAGGTGCGCTATGGCAAGGGCAGCTATTACGTAGAAAGCATCGATAGAAACAGCGCGAATTTGAAGAATATTTTTGTCAGCACCGAGCAGGCGGATCGAGAGGGAGTGCTGGTGGCGGAGAGCGGCTACCAGCAAACCGATAAGGAAACCGGAGATCAACTTTTAATGCTGCGCAATGGTACGCGCTACGAAGGGGTGCCGGGCCAAGCCGATTACCAGATCATGCAATTCGAGACGTATACGCTGCGCATAGAGCCGGCCCAGGCGCGCGACCCACAAATCCGTTTCGAGGCGCTGACCACAACCCAGTTGCTGAATAAAAAGAATGCGGTATATGCCAAGGGCGAGGCGACTATTCCCCGTTGGCATCAGGGGGTGGCGGCGGAATGGCACACACGCTTGTCCAAGCCGGTGATGCTGTTCGTGCTGGCGCTGCTGGCCCTGGTGTTTTCCTACACCCACCCGCGCCGCGGCCGTTACAGCGGGTTGTTTGTGGCGGTGTTGGTTTACTTTCTTTATACCAATCTGCTTGGGGTCAGCGACGCCATGCTCAAGCAGGGCCGCATTTCCCCCGCTCTGGGCATGTGGTGGGTGCATGGGTTGTTCCTGGTGTTGTCGGTTTATCTGCTCATGCGCCGCGCCAACAATCAAGCGCTATTAGGCTTTCCGCGCAGTCTCAAATCCCAAGCCCATGAGCATGTTTCGGCCCCATGACTATATTAGACCGCTACATCGCTCGCAGCATGGTCAGTAGTACCCTCTTGGTGTTTGCCGTCCTCACGGCCTTATTCACCTTTATTAAATTTGTCGATGCCCTGGGGGATATGGGCAGGGCCAATTTCGGTTTGTATCAAGCGGTGCGCTACGTGGTGTTGTCCCTGCCGCGTCAGGCGCACGAGATCTTTCCCATGACCGCGCTGCTCGGCACCACCCTGGGCTTGGCATCGCTGGCGGTGGATTCGGAGTTGGTTGCCATGCGCGCCGCCGGTGTCTCGTTGGCGCGTCTCGTGGGTTCGGTGGTAAAGGTAGGGATAGTGTATATGCTGCTGGCGGCCATCGTTGGCGAATTTATCGCACCGGTGACGGAAGATATGGCAGAGCGCGGCCGGGCCACGGCGCTGCAGACCAGTGTACGTCAACAGAAAGATTCCGGGTTATGGGTGCGCGACGGTCAGATGTTTATCCACTTAGGCGAAGTATTGCCGGATCTCAGCGTGTTGCGCGTGAATATCTATCATTTCGATGCCGCCAAGCAGCTGCGTCTGCAGACCAGCGCCAAAAAGGGGCAATACCAGAATATGGGCTGGCGCCTGGAAGACGTGCGCCAGAGCCGGTTGGAGGCGGGGCATGTGCGGGTGCGGCAGCTTAAGTTCGACGAATGGGACACGGTGCTGACCCCGGATATGCTGGCGGTATTTGCGGTGAAGCCCGAGGGTCTATCGGCATGGCGATTGTATCGCTACATCCAGCATCTGGATCTGAATAAGCAGGACACCGGTCGCTACAACCTGGCATTCTGGAACAAGCTCATGGCACCGGTGGCGGTAGTGGTGATGATGGTGTTGGCAGTACCGTTTGTGTTCAGCCAGATGCGCAGCTCCGGCGTCGGCGCGCGCTTAATGATGGGCATCATGCTGGGCCTGACTTTTTATGTGCTCAGTCGGGGGTTTGGCAGTTTCGGCCTGCTTTTCGGCCTGCCGCCGGTAGTCGGGGCGGTATTGCCCATCCTGCTGTTTCTCGCTTTGGCCGGGGTGATGCTGCGGCGTGTAGGGTAGTACCGCGCACCTGCCGCGCGTACTCAAGCATTTTCCGATCTAGCAGGCTGTTGAAAAACAGCCGTGCGGTACAGGGAAGTGCCACCATTTTTCAAACACGCCGTATGTGTTTGAAAAATGAAGCAAAACGCCCTTTGGTACCTAAGGCGCACTTTTCGTTTTGCGGGTTGA
>JANOTM010000108.1:0-10043 GCA_031416355.1 Gammaproteobacteria bacterium | reverse complement strand
GGAACTTGGCCCTTAATAACGCCAAGAACTTCCAGAAAGAGCTGGGCAAAGACAAAATCGATATCGAAATCGTGGCGTTCGGTCCGGGCATCAACATGCTCAAGAAAGATTCAGCGGTGGCCAGCCGCATGGACGAAGCCATGATGTCGGGTGTGAAAATAACCGCCTGCCACAACACCATGAAGGCGCAGAAACTCACCGACAAAGATATTTATCCCAGCGTCGGTTTCGTGCCTTCGGGCGTGGTGGAAATCATGCAGAAACAGCAGCAAGGTTGGGCGTATATTCGGCCGTAAGCTTATCCTGCCTAACGCAAAAAGGGCGCTCCCTGAGCGCCCTTTTTTGTTTTCACTTGTATAGATCAATGCTGGATACGCGCGCGTGCCTTACCGGAATCAAGCACGTGACGTGCCACCGCCGCCGCGGCGTTGATGGAAGGGTACCGCTTTAAATGCCACAAACACAGGGCGGCGGCGTATATCAAACCGTCGCGGGTTGGACCCGGTTTACCAGCGAGCGCATCTAAACCGGCAACCGCGGCCGCTTGGGCGGCCACCGCCGCATCGAACTCGGGCACCATATCGTTGCCGGCGTCATCTTGGCGCAACATACTTGCCGGTAGTGGCGTTGCGCGCAACGGCTGGTCTATGCCCAGATCCAGGGGGTTTAATTCCAGCGATTGCTCCTCGCCCTTGTCATGGTAATAAAACACTTTTCCCGCCTGGCGCAAAGAAGGTATCACACCGCCCTCCACGCCGCGCACGATCAGGGCGGAATCGAATCCGGCGTGGCGCGCCAACAAGGCGTATATGCGCGCATAGGGTTTGTGCACATAGCCGGTCATGATATGGGTTTTACGCCGTCCGCGCACCGGGCCCACCATGGTTTCCACCGTGGTAATGGCCGGGCGCTTGACGATCAGGCTGCGAAAATCGATGAGGCCATGGAGGCGCGGACAAAATGCCTTTTGATCCACGTAGGCCCAGCCGATATGCGCCTCACCGAGACGCGCAGCCGCCTCCTCGACGGTGAGATCCACCGGTGCACCGGCGGCGCGCAATACCTGCCGGTGGGTAACGCCGTACTTAGGTCCCACGCGCTCGACCCCGTGGGTCACTGCCGCCACGCCGCACTCGGCCAGCAAGGCCGGTAGAAACGGCGATGACGGCAAGGAACGATTGTAGCCGTCATACGGGTCGGCCACGTCCATGACCTCGTCCACCGGCGCGCTGGCGAATTGAGTGACATCGCGGATGCCATCGTAGACACCTAAATTTTCTTCGTCGGTTTCACGCTTCATGCGCAGCGCGATCAAGAAAATAGCAGCCTGCACCGGATCGACTTTGCCTTCGAGGATGTAGCGCATGCCGAGACGCGCTTCCTCTTGTGTGATGTCTTTGCTTAGTTCAGGTCCGGTGGCGATGCGCTGAAGTATGGAGCGCATGATGCTCAGCGGTTCTTGTTCCTGCGCTACGGGTATGTTCATCGCTTCCTCTTCACGTTACACCGACATAAATTCCGTCGCCATCCTGGCGCACCGGATAGGTCTTTAAATTTTCCTCCGCCGGCTCGTCCAATACCGCGCCGGTGCACACGTTGAAGCGACTGCCGTGCAACGGACATTTGACCAACTCGCCCTTCAAAGATCCGGTGGCCAGGGATGCGTCCTCATGGGTGCAGGTGTCGTCGGCGGCATAGTATCGGCCATCGACATTGACCAGGAGAATTTTCCGCCCTGCGACCAGGACACAGCGCATTTTCCCGGGCTTAAGCGCATCACCATCGGCTACTTTCACGAAATCTATGGGCATATGACCTTATATGTACAAGTTAGACATGCATAATACTACGCCGATGCCTTCTGCATGACGCCGGCAAGCAGGTTATATGCCTCGGTCCAGGCGGCCCTGACTTCCGCCGTAAAACCATTGCCCAGGCCCTGTTCCAAGGTCCATAAAAGCGCGGTCCCCACCGTATCGTAGTGCTGTGGCTGTACACCATAAATAACATGGCGTCGCGCCATCGCCTCCACCTCCGGGAGTATCGTGGCCAGCTGGTCCAGGCTATCCACAACGGTGTGGAGCATTTGTATCAATTTTCGCCCTTGTTCCTTCATGTCGCCCTGAAAAAGCGGTCGCAGCGCGGGATCAAGTTCGAAAAGTCGGCGGTAAAACAGCTCGGCGGCTATTTCCGAAATAAACAGAACCTTCTGCATCGACGATTGCACAAGACGAACTTGCTCCGGGGTCACGGCATCCTCCAGTGAGTAAATACCACGTTGATGGCGCAACGGGACGGGAATAGTAACGAAACTGGGGATAGTCGTCCAATGGTCTATGGGGGCGGACCGAATGACTTAAACTAAGCCTAAACGTACAAGGGTGGGTTAACGCTTTGTGTAACCCATCGAGCCGCCGGGTGGCACATCGGTGAGTGATGACACAAACTGTGTGCCCAATTTACCCTACGGACTGACCCCTCCCTGGGTCGTCGTCTATAAAAATAAGGTGGGTCTTAGAATTGTACGTCCGCCTGTAACCAGAACTTATCGATGTCGCGCGCCAACGCCACGGGCGCGTTGCGCGCCGCATTCTGGGCATTGTTGTCCCCATTGTAAGCGGCATATTTAGCGGTCAAGGTCAGCAACTTGCCGAATTTCTTCGAGGCCTGTGCGTTCCATTCCGTGCCATATTGGTAGCCCAGATTGTCGGCCGAATAAAGATGGTAGACCGCCAGTAGGTTGATCCCTAAAACGCTACCGCCGACGCTGACAAAGGCGTCTTTGATGCCGTCTTTGGGCGTGGTAAGGAACTTGTCCGCCCAGCCATTGAAGGCGTGCAGGGTCGCTAGGGGCGTGGCGAAACCGTACACTCCGTCACCGCTCAGAAGTTCGTAGTTAAGCTTGAACTGCACGTCCGCCACGGCGATACCCAGCATGGCATAGGCATAATCGGCGTCTATGGTGCTAAGACCGTCGGCATAGTCGCTCTGCTGGGCGTACTCCGCGGTATAAAGAAGCTTGGTCGCGCCCACGGGCAAGCCACCATCAAAACGCGCGCCCAGGGTCTTATTGGAGGCGGTGGGTGCAAACGGCTGGGCCGGCAAATAATCCAGCAAGTACCCGTACCCCACTAGTGTTCCGGCCTTAAGGCCCTTGTACGCGATATTGAGTAAATCACCGTCCATGCGCACGTCGCTCAGGGTGGGATGCAGTTCGCTGAAAATGCGATTGACGTTGGTCACATGGGCGTAGGAAACAGTCGTGGACGGCAGCGAGGTATTTATCAGTGAAAACGCATCGTAGGTTTGCTCGTTTTGGCGCCAACCGACATTACCGATAAAGCGATGGTTATCGTACACAATGACCTGGCGCCCGTATTTGAGCGTGGTATCCGGCAGCCCTTTGAAGCTCAGATAAGCCTGGTTGATTTCGGTCGATGCCGGGTCAGCGACCACTGGATACTGAGTCAGCCCATTGATGGTACTATTATAACGTTCATTGCCGATCACATGCACATCTTCGAATTGCAACATAGCACCCAAGCCATGCCAGTCGCCCGTGGTATAGCCCAGTTGGGTGCGCAAGGTGGATGCAAACGCCTTTTCCGTAAAGCCCCCCTGGTCCACACCTTCATAACGATAACGTAATTGCCCCGAGGCCTTGCCTGTGGTCACGGCCTCGGCCAGGGTATCGGCGGCATACGCTGTGGAAGCGTATGCCGTCAAGCAAAACCCCGCCAGGATTAAATACATAAACGCCTTATGCGCTATTACTTTCTCTTTCATACACTACTCCCATGGGTTGATGATTCATTTGGAATCGTAAACGCTTAACCGCGCGCCGTTCGGAATTGCTGTATTTCCCACCAGGGGTCCGGCCCCAGTTGCTCTAGCGTCAACATCATGCTCTGGAGCAGGCTGGCATGTAGATGATTTCGGCCCACCGTGACACCGGGGATGGCGAGTACCTGGTGTACAAACTCAAACAGCGCAAAAGTGGAACCATGGGAAAATCGGTCCTCCCAAATACACATGGCCTGCAGCAAGTGCTCGCGCTTGAGATGATCACTTAAACCACGCACTACCGCGCGCCGCCGGCGCGACAGCTCGTTTTCATCTATAGATGTATTTTTAACATACGCCGCGCCACTGGGTTGCGAGCGCGGCGTCTTTGGATTTTCAGCGCCACTGTATCCCTGTGCCACGCGTTTTTCCAATTCTCGCGAATAACGGCTGATCGCCCGGTCACGCTCGGCGAGTTTGCGCAGGAAATGCATCAATATCACGGCAAAATTAATCAGCGCAAGCACAATGGCCGCGACCTGCACCCGACGCAGCATGGTGGCTCGATTGGAGGCACTCTGCTCCAATTCGGTGGTGAGTGCATTCATCAATGCAAGCAAGTGCAAGTTATTATCACTGGCATACTCGATCGCGCCGGATAAGGATTCCGGGGCTATAGGCGCATACGCGACCAGCAATGGAACCAGCTTTTCCTTATACGGTGTCCACACCGCGATCGCCTGTTGTACGATGGCGCGCGCCGCGGGCGTATCGACGGCATCTAGGAACGTGGGTTTGCCATCTCCGCCCGTCACTAGGTTGCTGCTATTAAAGCCCTGCAGAGTGGAGTCGAATAGATCGAACGTGAGCTGCAGCTCCTCGCGTGGAGTATCCGCGCCTGCACCCTTGCGTTGTGCCTCGTTGATTTGCAGCAGAGTCTTAACCGTGCGCTGCGATAGCATGCGCTGACGCCCAGCCAGGTTGATGCCTATGGCGTCCCGGTGAATCTGGTTGGATATAATCATGTTCATAACCAAGACTCCCATATCGAAGACCAAAAACAAGATAATCGCGATAACAATTTCCCGATAATCCGCCAAGGTCGAAAAAACGCCTTTCCTTTGGATCATTATTCCGTGCTCTAAATTTCTATTTCGTGCTCTGAATTTTTTTATCTGGCTGCTACGAACTTGGCGCTAAACCGCCATTTGGTATTCCTTCTCATACAGAAACCGTAATACCTCGGAACGCAAGCGCATGTAACGCGGATCTTGCAGCAACGCCAAGCGATTGCGTACCCGCGGCAAATCCACGTTTAGAATTCCACCGATAGTGGCGCCGGGCGGTCCCTGGTCGCCGGCCTGGGTGCCGCTGGTCATCATGACGATGCGATCGGAGAGCAGCACCGCCTCGTCCACGTCATGGGTCACCATAATGGAGGTGCAACCATTGGCCGCCACCAGGCGCATCAGCTCATCCTGCAGATAGGCACGGGTAAGCGCATCCAGGGCACCCAAGGGTTCGTCCAGCAGCAGCACCTTGGGTTGCATGGAGAACGCGCGCGCGATGCCGACGCGCTGTTTCATGCCGCCAGAAAGCTCGTGTGGCATTTTGTGGGCGGCATGAGAAAGCCCGACGAGGTCTAGAGCGGCGTGGGCGCGCTTCTTAAGCGCGTCTTTAGTCTCCTTGCGGCCGAACACACGTTCCACCGCCAGGTACACGTTCTGGAAGCAACTCATCCACGGCAGCAGCGAATGGTTTTGAAATACCACTGCGCGGTCGGGGCCGGGGCCAGCAATCTCGCGTCCGGCGCAAATCATTACGCCTGAACTCGCCTCCGTCAGGCCGGCGATCAGATTGAGCAGCGTGGACTTGCCGCAACCGGAGTGGCCGATGATGGAGACGAACTCGCCCTGCCGGATAGAGAGATTAATATCGCGCAGCGCCACAAACGGACCCTGTTTGGTATCAAACACCTTTTGTACGTTTTCAATTTTCACATAGCGTTCCATGACGGCTCCTTCAATACTCAAAGCGTTTGGCTAATAAGATCAGCGCCTGCTCCAGCAGCAGCCCGATGATGCCGACCACGAAGATGGCGATGATGATGTGTTCGACGTTCAGATTGTTCCACTCATCCCACACCCAGAATCCCAGGCCCACGCCGCCGGTGAGCATCTCGGCCGCGACGATCACCAGCCACGCGATGCCGATGGATAGCCGGATGCCGGTTATCATGTACGGCAACACCGCGGGGAATAGGATTTTTGTGAACACCTTCCATTCGGACAGGCTCAGCACGCGCGCGACGTTAAGGTATTCTGTCGGCACGCGCGTGACGCCCACGGAGGTGTTAATGATCATCGGCCATATGCTGGATATGAAAATCACCCATATGGCCGCCGGCTGCGCCTCTTTGAATACATACAGGCCTATGGGCAGCCATGCCAACGGCGATACCGGCCGCAACAGGCTGATGATAGGCGCGGTCATTTTATTGAGAAATACAAACCGCCCTATCATAAATCCCAGCGGTATCCCCAGGAGCGCCGCCAAACCAAAACCCATGCCTACGCGCGCCAGCGAGTGCAGCACGTTCCAGCCTATGCCTTGATCGTTGGGACCTTTTTGGTAAAAAGGATCGCTGAAGATCTCAACCGCCGACACCCAAGTTTTAATAGGCCCGGGCAAGCCGCTCAAAGTAGACACCTGCGCCCATAGCAGGAGAAACAATACACCGCCGAGCAACGGCGGAATCAATATGGACAGCCCGCTCTTGATCGCATGGGGAAAGCGTTTCTTAGACGCGCGAACCGGCACCGGCGGCGGTGTCGCACCGGCCACCACTTTTCCTGCTTGCTGCCATTGCTTGTTTGCTCGTACTACGTTCATGTGGTGCTCCTATAGCTTAAGGATAAGGCCGGCTAATCTAGTAGATGTAGGGTGGGCATTGCCCACCGACGTGCGCCGACCGAAGCCGCGTTTGGTGGGCGATGCCCACCCTACAAAGCAGGCGCTATATATAAGTCGCTATGCTCAGAACTTCTTGTACGTCAGCCACTTGCCGTTAAGTTCCATGAGCATGCGCGGCACACCCGCCGGGTCCTCGATCTTGCGTATATCCACCGACATGTCGATGGCACTCATGATGCCGTCGCCGAAGATCTCATGCGCCACATCCTTGAAGACTGGGCCATACAACATGACCGCCTCGTATAACCGATACACAAACGGATCCGTGGGCGGCCAAGGTTGCGCGGGAATCCGGTGCGGCGGCTTCATTAAAATATCTTGTGCCTCGCGCACCAATGCCAACACCTGGATCAGCGCTTTGGCTTCGGCTGCGGTCGCTTGCCCGTAACCGTACACCAGCATGGCCGCATAAATTGGACTCCTGTCCATGGCCTTGCCAATCTCCGGCCACGTGAGCCCTTTCCTGTCTTTGGCCTCCAACGCCAAGTCTCGGATCTGTTCTCTGCTCAGCATGGCCATGCCCCCCGCATATCGTTAGCGTCAGACCTTGATCTTGAAGCCGGCGGCATACACCTTAGGGTCCTTGCCATCCCACACGGCGCCATCCATGAACTTGACCGTGCGCATGGGGCTGGCCGGCAACGGCACCTTGGCAAGCGCTGCCGCCTGCGTATATAAATCGATCTGATTGACCTGCTTGGCGACGGCGGCGTAATCCGGATCTTCCTTGAGCAAGCCCCAGCGCCGGTGTTGGGTCATGAACCACATGCCATCCGAAAGATACGGGTAGTTGACCTTGCCGTCGTTGTAGAACTTCATGTAGTTGGCATCTTTCCACTTTTTGCCTAAACCGTTGTCGTATTCACCCAACATCCGGCCCTCGATCACACTGGCATCGGTGTTTACATAGGATTTTTGCGCGATCACTTGCGCGACCTTGGAGCGATTGCTCAGAGTATCTATATACTTCGATGCATCGAGAATGGCCGCGACCATGGCGCGTGCCGTATTCGGGTACTTCTGCACGAATTCGAGCGTGGTACCCAAAACCTTTTCCGGATGATCCTTCCAGATATCCTGGGTAGTGGCGGCGGTAAAACCGATATTCTCGTGGATGGCGCGCGCGTTCCATGGCTCGCCCACGCAAAAACCGTCCATATTGCCAACCCGCATATTGGCCACCATTTGCGGCGGTGGCACGGTAATGGTCTTTACGTCGGCGAATGGATGAATGCCGTGCGCCGCCAGCCAGTAATATATCCACATGGCGTGCGTCCCGGTGGGAAAGGTGTGTGCGAAGGTGTACTCGCGTTTTTCCTTATCGACCAGGGCCTTGAGCGTTGCGCCGTCCTTGACGCCCTTTTCCTTGAGCTGATTGGAAAGCGTGATGGCTTGGCCGTTGTGATTCAGGTTCATCAGGATCGCCATGTCCTTCTTCGGGCCGCTTAGCCCGAGCTGCACGCCGTAGATGAGGCCGTAAAGCACGTGCGAGGCGTCGATCTCGCCGTTCACCAGCTTGTCGCGCACCGCGGCCCAGCTCGCCTCTTTGGACGGCATGATCTTGAGGCCGTACTTCTTATCGAAGCCCATCTCGGAAGCAATGGCGACGCTGGCGCAGTCGGTGAGCGGAATGAAACCGATCTTGACCTCGGGTTTTTCCGGCGCATCCGAACCCGCCGCCCAGGCGGCGTTACGCACACCCGCGGGCACCAGCGCGAACACACTGGTGCTGAGTCCGGCGGCTAGACCGGCCTTGAGAAAATTGCGGCGCGACCTGGCACGTACGCCCGCTGGTATGGGGTGTTTTTTGCTTTTGCTGTCATCGCTCATGGTCTCTGTCCTGTGATGGAGTACAAAAAAAACGGCGCCCGGCCAACCGGAGATTTTCCGGTGGCCAGGGCGCCGTTGCCCAATGGCGGGCCACCCGGCCCGCCGCCTAGTCATCCCGCCGGCCCGTCGTTGGGCCGTCTGGGAGTTAAATCTTTTACTGCATGGCCTTGTTTCTGGGAAAAAGACCAAACAATCTTCGCTACGCTAAAAGCTCCGCCATGGCGATGACATTTTCAGCCACCTGCGCCAAGCGCTGATTACGGTCCATGGCCGATTTACGCAACAAGGCATACGCCTCGGCTTCGTCCACGCCCCGGTGCTTGCTCACGATGCCCTTGGCACGCTCAATGAGTTTGCGCTCAGCCAAGTTACTCTTGGCCTGATCCAACTCACGCTTTAATATTTGAAACTCCTCAAAGCGCGCCATGGCCACATCCACAATCGGCCGTATGCGCTCGGCACTCACGCCGCCCACCACGTAGGCACTGACACCGGCCTTGACCGCAGCCTGGATAGAGGCGCGCTCGTTGTCGTGGGTGAACAGCACAATGGGGCGCGGTGCATCGCGGGTTACCGCACACACATATTCAAGCGTGTCCCGATCGGGCGAATCGCGGTCGATAATAATCACATCCGGTTCCACCTCGAGCACGCGCGCCAATAAATTCTCCGGTGTATCCACGTGTACCAACACGGTGTAGCCGGCGGTGCGCAAGGCCGCTTGCAACAAGGTCGCGCGCTCCGAACCCTCGTCCACCAGTAATACGCGCATATGCTTCGTTGTCATTGCCTTCCCCGAATTGCTATTACCTGTTTAGCAACTATCGTGCCAGTGAATATTTGTCTAGAAAGCAAGGGCCTATGGAAGTGCGTCGAAGTTACGCGCACCATCATTGTGAATCGAAACTCACGCACGGTCAGTCATGGTGCAAGATTTGAAATCTGGAGGACGGTAAACTGGTGAGTGCAGGGTTGGCGGAAACTAATTTTCTTAGAGCTCCTAATAAAATAATCGGACCTAGCTGCTAGCTCCGGCCCTCGCCCCTACCCCACAGGAGAGGGGTTTTAAGCCCTTCTCCCCGTGGGACGACTGCATGGATGCACGACTCCAGGGATGGAGGAGGTAGAGCGGCGTCGGGAACCGCCGCCGAGGAGGTAGAGCAAAGCATGGAGCATTTGCCGAGAAGGGCGGGGATGAGGGTCGCTCTTTAAGACTGACGCCGCTGCAACTTCGTGACTATTTCCGCGGCTGGCAGCGGCCTGCTGAAGTAATACCCCTGGTACTGATCACAGCCTTCGCGGCGCAGAAAAGCAAGTTGCGCCTCGGTTTCCACGCCCTCGGCAATCACTTTCATTTTAAGACTGTGGGCCAGGGTGATAATGGCGGTGACGATGGCAGCGTCGTCCGGATCCGCGACGATATCCTGCACGAACGATTGGTCGATCTTGAGCTTGTC
>JANOTM010000107.1:0-11075 GCA_031416355.1 Gammaproteobacteria bacterium | reverse complement strand
CCTTCTTTGCCGCAAGTACCGACGCCGCTGTCCAGTTGCAGATCGTTGCCCACACGCGTAACACGCGTCAGCACATCCGGACCATTGCCGATAAGGGTCGCGCCCTTGACCGGGCGCGTGACCTTGCCATTTTCGATTAGGTAGGCCTCGCTGGTGGAAAACACGAATTTTCCCGAGGTGATGTCCACCTGGCCGCCGCCGAAATTCACCGCGTATAGGCCTTTGTCCACCGACGCGATGATCTCCGCCGGATCGTGCTTGCCCGCCAGCATATAGGTATTGGTCATGCGCGGCATCGGCAGGTGGGCATAAGATTCGCGCCGGCCATTGCCCGTGGGCGCCACACCCATGAGGCGTGCATTCAGGGTGTCCTGCATATAGCCCTTGAGTATGCCGTTTTCGATGAGCACCGTGCATTGGCTAGGCGTGCCTTCATCGTCCACATTGAGCGAGCCACGCCGATCTTTGAGAGTACCGTCGTCCACCACCGTGCATTCTTTCGATGCCACCAGCTCGCCCACACGCCCGGCGAATGCCGAGGTGCCCTTGCGATTGAAATCGCCCTCCAGCCCGTGGCCGATGGCCTCGTGTAGCAATATCCCGGGCCAGCCGGGTCCGAGCACGACTTTCATGCTGCCGGCGGGCGCCGCGGTGGCGTCCAGATTGACCAGGGCCTGGCGCACCGCCTCGCGGGCGTAACTCTGGGCCATGTCACCGGTGAGAAAATAATCGTAATTGAAGCGGCCGCCGCCGCCCTGGCTGCCTTGTTCGCGACGCCCCTGGTGCTCTACGATGACCGAGACATTGAGGCGCACCAGGGGCCGGATATCCGCCGCCATGAGCCCGTCGCTGCGCACCACCAGGACGATCTCCTGGGTGCCCGAAAGACTCGCCATTACCTGCTTCACCCGCGGGTCCTGGCGCCGCGCCTCGGCCTCCACCGCCTCTAGGAGATGGACTTTCGCCGCATCCTCGAGACTCGCCAGGGGATCCACCGGCGCATACAGCTGGCGCCCGGCGCCGGCGCGCAGCACCATGGGCACGCGCGCGATATCACCGCCACCATGGCGGGCGATGGCACGCGCCGCACCGGCCGCATCCAGGAGGGCCGGAAGCAGGATATCGTCGGAATAGGCGAAGCCGGTTTTTTCGCCGCTGACTGCGCGTATGCCCACCCCTTGTTCGATATCGTGACTGCCGGATTTTACCTGGCCTTCTTCCAGCGACCAGGATTCATGCCGGCTGTATTGAAAATACAGATCGGCGTAATCCACGTGGTAGTCCAGGATGCGCCCCATGAGACGCTCCAGCTCGCTTGCACCTATGCCCGCGGGCGCCAGCAGAAAATCCCTGGCCTGTTGTACGAGGTCGCTCATGCGCGTAGTTTCCGGTGTTGTATGCTGGGAAAATTGCTGCGCATACGCTGCTGCAGACTGCGGTCGCAGTCGGCGATGACGTAACCCGATCCACGTCCCAGACGATCCATCACTTCGCCCCAGGGGCTGACGATCATGCTGTCGCCATAGGTCTCACGGCCGTTGAGGTGGTAACCCCCCTGGGCGGACGCAATGATATACACCAGGTTCTCCACCGCGCGGGCACGTACCAGTATCTCCCAGTGGGCGCGGCCGGTACGCGCAGTAAACGCCGAGGGCACGGCAATGAGCTCGGCACCCTCATCCAGCAGCCGGCGGAAGAGTTCGGGAAACCGCAGGTCGTAGCATACCGCCAATCCCAGGCGTCCGAACGGCGTGTCCACCACCACGGTGAGCTCGCCCGGTTCGATGGAGGCGGATTCGGTGTATTGTTCGCCGTTTTCCAGACGCACGTCGAATAAATGGATCTTGTCGTAACGCGCCACGCGCTCGCCGCGGTCGTTGAACAACAGGCATGCAGCGCGCACCCGATTCTTTTGTTGCGCCTGCAGCGGTATGGTCCCGCCCACCAGCCAGATGCCGTACATGCGCGCCTGAGCGGCGAGAAAATCCTGTATCGGCCCGCGCCCTTCGGTTTCCATGGCCGTCAGCCGATCGGCTTCCTTCATCGGCATGATGGCGAAATTTTCTGGCAACACGACCAGTTTAGCGCCGGCCGCGGCGGCCTGGCCTATCAGGCGCGCGGCCTCGGTAAGGTTGGCGCTAACCTGGGGACCGGAAGCCATTTGTAGGGCGGCAATCTTGCTCAATGCGGGTATTCTCCATTAACCGGTTATTAACTTAAGGGTAGCCCCTTTGTCCGCCGGGTACAGCGCTTGCTTTAAGTCTCTGGCCCGCAGACATACATCGTATCGGCGTACCGTATCACATTCCGGCTACCGGCTTGATTATTAAATCTATTAATCGAGTTATCAAGAAAGTCTGAGGTTCTGAAATCCCTAAAACCGGTGATCCTATTCAACTTCGCTATTGATTTTACCTGGGAATTGCTTCAAAACCTTTACCACCTGTGGGTCTTCCCACGATCCCTTGACGGTGTAATCGATACGTGTGCCTTCGGCCAGGGGTTTTTTCAAGAGTTCTTGTGCCGCCAAGACCGCCACACCGACCACCGGCGCGCCCAATAACATGCCGGTCACGGCGAGTTCGCCCTTAAAGCGCGGTAGTACCCGTATATCCAAATCCAGGTCGCGCGCGGCCATGCCGACTCTGCCGGTAATGGCTATATCGGCGGAGGCGCCTTTGATAGAAAGATCGCGCGTATAGGCGTTACTCTTCTCCACCGTCACTTGCCCTTTAATACTATCAAAAGTGAGTCCCTTCCTGAATAAAGTACTAAAATCCAGCGCCAGAAAACGCGACAGGGAACGCGCATCGATGACGCCCAGCAGGCGTCCCGCGCCTTGTTTCACCTGTATCAGGCGGCCATCGGTAATGGATACCAGGACATCGCCGTCGAGACGCGCCAGGCTGAATTCACCGGGACCGCCCTGCCACGACCAGGAGGAATTAAATTCCGCCTTGCCGCCGGAAATCTCCTGGGCATAGCCGAACTCACCCAACATCGCACCCAGATTCGGCGTCGTCAGGCGCGCCTGCATGCGCGTCCATGGACCCGTATCCGATGCATGCCAATCACCCGACGCCTCTACATTCATCAGGGCTTGGGACAAACGCAGATTCTCGATGCGCCATCCGCCGGCGACCGGGACAGCGGCAAAGTCCAGTTCCCCCAGGCTACGGCCGGCGAACTTGAGCGATTTGCTCTTAATGCGCAGCTCCGGCAGGCGCAGCGGATCGAGCAGCGTTTCTCGCGTTTCCGGGTCGCCCGATGGCGCGGGTATGGCCAGATGGTCCAGTGTCAATGTAATAGCGCTACGCGCAGGTATCGCAGTGCAGTCGGTGCCACTGCATGCGGTGCTGGCGATCAACATACTGCCGCTGATGGCGCTGCCCCGTAGCTGACTAGCCCAGCCTTGCGTCCACTTCACCATATCCAGGTTGAGCTGACCGATGTGGCGGCTAAATATTTTCACATCGCCCACGTCCGCACTGATACGCGATACCAGATCCGGCATGGGGGATTCCGCCTTGGACGTTGCCGAGCGTATGACCTGCGACCAGCGGTCGGCATCCAGCAACGGCGCACGCAAGCTGAGATGCAAGCCGCCCGCCTCCGGCAAGGGTACTGATTCCTCGCCCATCCCCAATCGTCCTTTGAAAAAGGCCCAGCCCTTTTCGGGCTGGCGCTGAAAAACAAATCGGCCGCTGGCGCGCTTGCCAAGATGCAACTCCAGGGCGGCGCTATTCTGATCGCTGCCCGCTGTCACACTCTTGATATCCAGCATGAGCGGCGCACCCACCACTTTGTCCAGGGGCGCAGGCAGGCTGGTGCCTACATCTTTCAAGTCCACCGTCAAACCCAAGGTCGTGGCTTTTTCGGTAAAACCCACGGCCAGCACCCACGGCGCTTGGCCCTGGAAATAGGGCGCAACCCCCTCGCCCAGTAAATGATTCAAACCCACGCGGGTTAATTTGCTGCGCACGGTAAGCATGACCTCCGGCGCGCCGGGTGCTGCACCCAGGCGCGGCACAACCCCCATCACCACGGGCTCGCCGAATAGTTTGGCATGCACATTGCCTGCATTCATGCCGGCATGTCCTATGTCTATCTCACCCCGGATGTCACTGATAACGAGGTCCTTGGAAGCAAGCCGCAGACTGTTCTGGTTGAAGCGGTAGCGACCGCTCCAGCGGGTGGCATGGGGGTCTCTGGCTGGGATCGAAATATCCAGATCCAATACCCCCGCCCCGGTGGCATGCAAACCGTTCGGAATATATTGCGCGAGTTTGCCGCTGAGGCTGTCGGATAGCACACCCACGGTTTCATCCAACGGCCCGCTCACCTTACCCACCACGTGCACTTGGGCGCCATCCACAGGAGGACGTAAATCGTCCACGGTCACCGCCACTTGGCCCACTTCCAAACCGCGTATTCGGCCGCGGCTGGCGATAACGGAAAGGCTGGCGGAGCGAAATAGTAGATCGGCCTCGATATTTTCCAGGACTGGCCAGTCGGGGAGATAGGCGAATATGCCGTTGCTGACATGGGCCATGACTTCGAATTTACCGTTACCGTTACGAAACGGGAAATCCCATACCGCGCCTGAATAAATTACATGGCCGGATGTTACCCGGCCGGATACCACCGAGTTGGTCAGCCACTTGCGCAGGGCCTCAGGCAGTATCACCGGATAATAGTTAGCGGCGTGCGCGCCATTCATATTGCCAAAATCGAAGCGTAGTGTGAGTAACGGCGACTGCTCCGGTGCATGCGGAAGCAGCACCTCGAAGCCGCCGCGTACCTTGCCATCGTCGCCGATGACATCCAGACCCCTGCCTTCGATCTGCCATTGGGTGTCGCTACGCTGCCAGGTAAGATGGCCGTTGGCCTTGCGTGCCGCCACTGGCATGGGCAACAGCCGGGGCATATCGAGGATAAAGGAGTCGCTCGCCCAGAGAAATTCACCGGAGGTGTCATCCAACGACAGGCGTCCGCTTAAGCCACTAACCCCCGGCATACGCCCATAAGGCAAAGTATTGAGCACCCGCACTTCGGCCGCCAGGGAATATCCGCTAGGTGCGGCCGCATCCCCCTGGAGTCGCAGCACGAAGTCGTCGATCTCGCCCGTGGGCTGAGTGGCGCGCAGCCAGGGTGGCACGGCAGCGGTCTCGGGCAATGCGCTGACGAACGCCGAGATATCATCGAGATTGAGGTAGCGTATGCGCAGCAAGTTCTCGTGCGCACGGTGTTCCAAGCGCACTTTGCCCGCGGACCAGGGGCGATTGACCAGGCTGATTAACACCTTGTCCATATCCAAACGCCAGCGCCCGCCGTCGTCGCTGCCCGACCACTCTATGTCGGTCGCCACTTGTTTAATCGCCACCGACTTATGCCCGGGCAGCGGCAGCTGCAAGCCGGCGGCCTCGATCTTACCGCGCACTGCCACCGGCCGGGCTGCGCTCCATTCACTCCATAGCTGCACCGACAGCCGGCCCTCGAGTCCAGCCGGAAGCTTTTCGCGCACAATTGCCGGCATGGTGCGCGTATTCAAGCCCTTGGCCTGCACGAAGACTTTGCCGCGCCAAGGATCGCTGCGCAAGGGATTGCCTTTAATGTCCGCCACCAATCGGCATTCGTTACACATGTTTCGCGGAAATACCGCTTCAAACTCCAGATGATGGCGGTTACCGCTGCTACGCAGGCTCAAGTTAACCAGAGAAAGACGCAACGGCGGTTCGTTGGTGGTGCGATCTATCCATTGCACATCCCCATCTTCGATGGCCAGCTCGCCCTGCTGCAGCAGCCATTGAATAAATCCAGTGTCCGCTGCCGAGGGCAGGCCGGGGTCGAGGGAATCCAACCCGGAGATGTGCAAGCGGCCATCGGCCAGGCGTTCGAACGTCAGGCTGGGCTGGACTAGGACCAGGCTATTAATGGCGATGCGCCCGGTGACCAAGCGCAACCAGGAAAGAGTAACGCGCACCTCGTCGAGTTGCACCGCCAGCGTGGCGCTCTGGGGGGCACGCACCTGGAAACCGGAAATGACCAGACCCGGATTTAATCCGTCCCAATAGGGCTCGAGATCGCCTATTTCTATAGAATAATTCGAACGCTCGCTGAGGTACTGGGCAATTTCTAGTTTGCGATCCGCCAGATGCGGCAGCCATAACCGGCCCACGATATAGGCCAGCACCAATAGAGCCAGGATAATCGCCGTGGTCCAGTAGAGTAGGCGCAGGAGCGGACGGGCAACACGGCGCAGCCGCCTGGATTTTATCGCCGCGGCCACCAGGGCCGGGATGTTTGGCCACCGTTTTGGCGCCTGCCAGAATTTTTTTGCCGCCTTGCGCATGGGGAGTATTGTGCCGTATGGCCGATGATGGTGATAGGGTTGCGGAGTAAAACTTCCCGGCCGGTGACGCACACCGCAGCTTCAGTGACCGGTGTAAGACCGCCACAGACCCATGGTGTTCCCTTGCCTACATCAACACCACATCGAACTGCTCCTGGTGGTACAGAGACTCGACTTGCAAATGTACTGGTTTACCGATGAATTCCTGGAGCTTAAGCACACTGGAGGATTCCTCATCCAAGAGCAGGTCTATGACCACCTGCGACGCCAGCACCAGATATTTGTCGGCGCCGAACTGGCGCGACTCGCGCATGATCTCGCGGAAAATCTCGTAACAGACGGTTTGCGGGGTCTTGAGCACGCCGCGACCCTTGCACACCGGACACGGTTCGCACAACACGTGCTCCAGGCTTTCGCGTATGCGCTTGCGTGTGATCTCCACCAGTCCCAAGGGTGACATTTCAGTGATATGGGTCTTGGCGCGATCGCGACTCAAGGCCTTTTCCAGCGCGCGTATCACTTGACGCTTGTGATCCGGATCCAGCATATCGATAAAATCGATGATGATCATGCCGCCCAGATTGCGCAGACGCAATTGACGGGCGATGACCTGGGTCGCTTCCAGATTGGTTTTAAATAGCGTCTCTTCCAGATTGGTACGGCCCACGTAAGCACCGGTGTTCACGTCGATGGTGGTCATGGCCTCGGTCTGGTCGATAATAAGATGACCGCCGGACTTGAGCAGCACCTTGCGCTCCAGGGACTTTTTAATCTCGTCCTCCACCGAATAGAGATCGAATATCGGCCGTTCACCCGGATAATACTCGACACGGCCTTCGACCTCTGGAATGAACTCGTGCGCGAACTCGCGCGCCTTCTGATAGGTTTCGCGTGAATCGATGCGCACCTTTTCTATGTTCTCACGCACCAGATCGCGCATGGCGCGCATGGCCAAGGCCAAGTCCTCATGCAGCAGCTCGCCCACCGGTGCGCTCTGTATGCGCTCCTGCAATACCCCCCAGGCGCGGCGCAAATAGCGGATATCGGTTTTCAGTTCGTCCTCGCTGACGGCGCCCGCCACGGTGCGCAGGATATATCCGCCGGTATCGTCGTCTTCCATGGCGGCTTTAACCACGCTGCGCAAGCGCTCGCGCTCGGCGTCGTCTTCGATACGCTGGGAGATACCGATATGCCGGGTATAGGGTAAATACACCAGATAGCGCGCCGGCAAGGTGATGTGCATGGTCACGCGCGCGCCCTTGGAGCCGAGCGGGTCCTTGACCACTTGCACACTAATGACCTGACCGTCGTGCAGCAGTTCGCTTATGGGTGTGTGGTCTGTGCCTTCGTTCGTGCCATTGGCCGATGCGCCGGTGCGCGCCTCTACCGCGTCCTGCGCCACGCGCACGTCCGAGGCATGCAGGAACGCGGCGCGTTCCAGACCGATATCGATAAACGCCGCCTGCATGCCGGGCAGGATGCGCGCCACCTTGCCTTTGTAAATGTTGCCGGCGATGCCGCGGTTGCGCGTGCGTTCGATATGCACTTCCTGCAACACGCCGTTTTCCACCACCGCCACGCGCGTCTCTTGCGGCGTTACGTTAATTAAAATTTCCTCGCTCACGGCCATGGGATCCCGGTTTTTTTCATGATCTGCACCAGCTCGTATAACGGCAGGCCCATGACGCCCGAATAACTGCCCTCCAGGCGCGCGATGAATCCGGCCGCCAATCCTTGTATCCCGTAACCCCCGGCCTTGTCCAGCGACTCACCCCGCTCCACGTAATCTTGGATCTCGGTCTCGGTCAGGAAACCGAACGTCACCCGGCTGATACTGACGGCGGTATGCTCCTGCTCCCCATACAGCAGGCAAATCGCGGTGATGACCTCGTGGGTACGCCCCGCCAATCGTCGCAGCAATGCCTTGCCGGCATCACGGTCGCGGGGTTTGCCTAGTACATCGTCATCGATCACGACTTCGGTGTCGGCGCCCAGCACCGGCAAACCATGCCAGCCGCCGGCGGCGGCGTGTTGTTGGCCGGCACGGGCCTTGTCAGCGGCCAGGCGTTGGACATAGGCCAGGGGCGACTCGCCTGTCCGCCGGGTTTCATGTACATCGGGCGCTACCACGGCGAAGTTCAGTCCGAGCTGACGTAGTAATTCTTGTCGACGCGGGCTCGCAGATGCCAACAGCAATTGGGGTGATGGAGTCACGTTATTGGGGCTAGGGGCTTGTTTGTGTTCATCGATGATAGGGCAAATTCTTAAGTATGCTCCATGCCCGATATATTTGTTCGGCCAGTATCACGCGCACCAGCGGGTGCGGCAAGGTCAGGGCCGACAGCGACCAGACTTCGTGGGCGCGGGTTAGGCACATGCCCGCTAAACCTTCAGGCCCGCCCACCAGAAACGCCGTGTCGTGCCCCGCGCCCATCCACTGTTCCATGGCAGCGGCCAGTTGTTCGGTGGTGCGCGGCTGGCCGCTGCGCTCCAGGGCGATCACACGGCTGCCTGCCGGCACCGCATTCACTATGCGCGTGCCTTCGTCCTTTTGCGCCTGCGCCAGATCGGCGCCCTTGCCGCGTTTGACGGCGGAAATTTCCCGTAAAACCAGACGACACGAGCCGTGCAGGCGCTGGGCGTATTCTTCGTAGCCGTGGGTGACCCAGGCGGGCATGCGCGTGCCGACGGCGATGAGATGAATCTGCATGGTTAAATTATTTAAAGCTCCGAGAATATCTTGCGGGTGTTGGTAGGATCGGCGACCGCCAGGCGAGTCCATGGATGGGCGCGGTAGAGCGCTGTCGGGAACGGGCGCCGGGATAGCGGAAGTACTGGAAACGCAGGGGCAGTTTCCAGTGCATCGCCCGCCACACATGGTTGCGGCCAGCGCACGCTGGTGGGCGATGCCCACCCTACAAACCAGGCATTACCAGCTCGCTAAACTTCCGCCGTGTCCGCGTCCAGGGCGTCGCCCCAGAGTTTTTCCAGATTATAAAAATCCCGTGTCTGCGGACGCATGAGATGGACCACCACGTCGCCGAAGTCCACCAACACCCAATCACCCGGGTCCTGTCCCTCCATGCCGATGGACCGGCGGCCGTGGGCGCGCATCTCATCCATCACTTTGTCGCCCATGGAAATCACATGGCGATTGGAGGTGCCGCTGGCGATAATCATGTAATCGGTGAAATCCGTGACTTTCCTTACGTCTAGAACGCGGATATCCTGGCCTTTCGCATCCGCTAAGGTTTTATAAATCAGTTTCTGCATAGTACGTGACTGCATTAGGGTCCTCTGAGTCGGGTGCTTACATATATATCTTATTCTGGCAGATAAACTCCCGCACCGCCTCCGGTAACAGTCCGCGCACTGTCCCGCCTTGGGCAAAGGCGGTGCGCAACTGGGTGGCGGAGATATTCTGCGGGTCCACGGAAAGAAAAAACACGTGTCCGGCCGCGGAGCGGGACAGCATTGCCTTGTCGCCATACCGCTCCTGGGCCCACGCCGCCCTGCCATCCGTCGTCCATCCCGGACGCGTGAGCACCACCAGGTGCGTCAGGTCCAGTATATCCTGCCAGCGATGCCAAGACTCGAATCCTAGAAAGGCGTCCATACCCAGTAACAGGCATAGGGGTTGTGAGCCATATTCCGCCCGCAACGACTCCAAGGTCAACACGCTATAGGATGGCCCGCCGCGCCGCAGCTCCCGGTCGTCGGCGCGGAAACCGGGAAATTCCGCCACCGCCAGCTCCACCATGCGCAGACGCTGGGCGGCACTGGCCACCGGCGCCGACCGATGCGGTGGCTGCGCCGCGGGGATAACATGGAGCACCGCGCAACCTAAGGCCTCCACAGCATCCCGGGCCGGGCGCAGGTGGCCGTAGTGTATTGGGTCGAAGGTACCGCCTAGGAGGCAGATCATAACGGCAGGGAAAAGGCTAAAGAAAAAAGAGAAGAGTGGGCGGCAAGATTTCTTTTCACGGGGTCTTTTCGCGTTTGTATCTTTTCTCTTTCAACTTTTCTCTTTTCTCTGCTACTTCCGTATATGCCCATCACCCAGCACAATGAATTTCTGCGATGTCAGGCCCTCCAGCCCTACCGGGCCGCGCACGTGCAGCTTGTCGGTGCTAATGCCGATCTCCGCGCCCAGGCCGTATTCGAAACCATCGGCCAGGCGGGTGGAGGCGTTGACCATGACCGAGCTGGAATCGATTTCGCGCAGGAACCGGCGTGCGCGCGTGTAATCCTCGGTCATGATGGATTCGGTATGGCTGGAGCTGTGTTGTTGAATGTGCTCCATGGCTTCATCCATGCCCGCTACCACGCGTATGGAAAGTATCGGCGCCAGGTATTCCGTGTCCCAGTCGTCGGCCGTGGCGGCCAGTATGCCGGGGAGTAGCGCGCGGGTCTTATCGCAGCCGCGCAGTTCCACGCCTTCGTCCTGATACATTTTGGCTAGCCGCGGCAGCACCTGTGCGGCAATGCCCGCGGCCACCAGCAAGGTCTCCATGGTGTTGCAGGTGCCGTAGCGCTGGGTCTTGGCGTTGAACGCCACGCGCACAGATTTCTCCACGTCGGCGCGATCGTCGATGTAGACATGGCAAATACCGTGCAGATGCTTGATCACCGGCACGCTGGCCTCGCTGCTGATGCGCTCTATCAAGCCCTTGCCGCCGCGCGGCACGATGACGTCCACGTATTGCTTCATGGTAATCAGCTC
>JANOTM010000106.1:0-3047 GCA_031416355.1 Gammaproteobacteria bacterium | reverse complement strand
CGCCCGATACAGGCCGTATAGCTCCCGGCCTTTGTGAAACAAGGGGGTCTCCGGGGAATTGAGGTATTTCGGTTCACCTTTGCCCAGAACACGGCCGCCGAAACCGATGAGGCGGCCGCGGTAATCCTGTATCGGAAACATGATGCGATGGCGGAACCGGTCGTAGTATCCACCGGTGTCCTTTTTCACCGCCAGTCCCGCGGTCACCATGGCCTGCTGGGTGCCGCGTCCGTACCCACGGCGCGCACCAGATTATCCCAGCCATCGGGGGCAAACCCCAGCCCGAAGTCGGCGGCGATGGCGCCGCTGAGACCGCGACCTTTGAGATAATCCACCGCCTCCTGGGCAGCCCCGTGTTCGCGCAGCTGGCGCCGGTAATAGCGATCGGCCTGTTGCAGCACATCGGAAAGTATCGCGAGATCGTCCTGGGGGACACTGGGACTGTAGGTGTCGCCCGTGGCGCGCGGCACGCTCAGCCCGGCACGCGCTGCCAAATCTTCTACCGCCTCGGGAAAACTCAGGTGTTCATATTGCATAAGGAAGGTAATGGCGCTGCCATTGGCGCCGCAACCGAAGCAGTGGTAGAACTGCTTGTCCTGGCTCACGGTGAACGACGGGGTTTTTTCTTCGTGGAACGGACAACAGGCCTTGTAGTCCTTGCCGGCCTTGCGCAGGGGCACGCGCGCATCGATGACGTCCACGATGTCGACGCGCGTCAGTAACTCATCGATGAACTTCTCAGGGATTCTGCCCGCCATGGGGGTATTCTAACAGCGGCAAGCAAGAACGGGTGACGCAGGAATCGCGCCAAGGTGTGGGCCTTAAGTAGGGGCGGCGAGTATTTCTTTCACCTTGGCGCTGACCTTGCCCATGTCGGCACGGCCCTGCAGCCGCGGCTTGAGGCTGGCCACGACCTTGCCCATATCCTTGATAGAGACCGCCCCGGATTCCTGGATGGCAGCGGCAATCAGCTTATCCACTTCCGCCGCGGACAGGGGCTCGGGTAAGTAGGATTTGTATAGGGCGAGTTCACGCTTTTCCTTGTCCGCCAAGTCGGCGCGCCCGCCCTGGGTGAACTGATCTATGGACTCCTGCCCCTGCTTTACCAGCTTTTCGATGACCGCCAGAACTTGGATGTCATCGAGGGTGATGCGCTCATCCACCTCGCGCCGCTGGATCGCGGCGAGCAGCATGCGGATAGTCTCCAGGCGCGCACTGGCCTTCTCGCGCATGGCGGTCTTCATATCTTCTTTGATCTTGTCCTTAAGGCTCACGCGTTACTCCCATTTATTCTATTCGGGCGGCGGAGGCCAGTCCGCGGATGCGCGGACGGATAATCAATAAAGGCGGGTGGCGCGGGCGGAAATGCGCGACAGCTTTTTGAGCTCACGCTTGCGTGCAGCGGCGGCCTTGCGCTTACGCACCGTGGTCGGCTTCTCGTAGAACTCGCGCCGGCGGACTTCGGCAAATACACCGGCCTTCTCGCACGAACGGCGAAAGCGACGCAGGGCGACTTCGAAAGGTTCGTGCTCTTTCACGCGAACAGTTGGCATTGCTCTCTCACCTTTATAAAAACATTGGGTTAAAACGGAAACGGCGGATTCTATAGATTCCGGCCTATTTTGTATACCAGAACCGGTTTTACTTGCAGTGCTGCCCGGGCACCCACCACAATACGGCATGCGTGTACTCGGCCTGGAAACCTCCTGTGACGATACCGGGGTCGCCATTTACGACGCCGAAGCCGGCCTTTTGGGCCATAAACTCTATACCCAGACGCGTTTACATGCGCAATACGGGGGAGTAGTCCCGGAACTGGCATCGCGCGACCATATCCGCAAACTCCTGCCCCTGATCCGCGAGCTCATGGCCGACTGCCGCTGCGCCCCGCGGGATATTCAGGGTCTCGCCTACACTACCGGGCCGGGCCTGGCCGGGGCCCTACTGGTAGGGGCGTCCGTGGGCCGCAGTCTGGCCTGGGCGTGGGGAGTGCCGGCCATAGGCATCCATCATATGGAAGGCCACTTGCTGGCGCCCATGCTGGAAGCGGAAGCGCCGACCTTTCCCTTTCTTGCGCTATTGGTATCCGGCGGCCATACCCTGCTGGCGGATGTCCAGGCGGTGGGGGTATATAAAATACTCGGTGAATCCTTAGACGATGCCGTGGGCGAGGCGTTCGACAAGACCGCCAAACTCCTGGGCCTGGGGTATCCGGGCGGGCCAGCCCTGGCACGTGCCGCCGCACAAGGAAAGCCGGGCCGGTTTCATTTTCCGCGTCCCATGACTGACCGGCCGGGCCTGGATTTTAGTTTCAGCGGCCTCAAGACCGCTGCGCTCATGGCAACTCAGCAGCAAGCGCTGGACGCCACCACCGTGGCCGACATTGCCTGCGCGTTTCAAGACGCCGCCGTGGACACCCTGGCCATCAAGACCGAACGCGCCCTCACCCACACTGGCTATACACGTCTGGTCGTGGCCGGCGGCGTCGGCGCCAATCAACGCTTGCGCCAGCGTCTGGCTGAAATGACCGCGGCACGGGGCGCCCGTGTGTATTATCCACGCCCCGAGTTCTGTACCGATAACGGCGCCATGATTGCATACGCGGGTTATCGGCGCCTGCATGCGGGCCAGCACGAAGGCCTGGCCTTCGATGCCCGCCCGCGCTGGAGCCTAACCGAACTGGGACCGCTGGAGTGAGGGGCCGCACGTTAATGTGCCTAGGCCCCAATGGTGCTTACTTTAAAGACTATCATTAGGATTTTTCTTAAGGGCACCTCTAATAATTCGTCATTCCCGCGAAAGCGGGAATCCAGAATGATGATAAATCAGCAGCTTCTGGATTCCCGCTTTCGCGGGAATGACGGAAATTTGAATTTTTAGAGGTTCCCTTAATTCCTGCGTAAGCGGGAATGAGGGGATCTTGGGCTCAGCGCCCAATCTTGTCTTCGGTGCCGGCGAGCAAATTCCGCACATTGCTGCGGTGGCGCCAGACCAATTGGACCGTCATCACCAGGGCAATGACTATAAAAAATCGGCCACTCTGCAAC
>JANOTM010000105.1:0-5293 GCA_031416355.1 Gammaproteobacteria bacterium | reverse complement strand
GAATCATACCGGCGGGCGCAAACAAGAAGCGGCGCTGCGGCTCGGCTGGGGGCGTAATACCTTGACGCGTAAACTCAAGGATCTGGGCATCGAGTCATAGGGTGGTGGGTCGGATATCTCGCCATTTCTGTTGTACGCGCTAGCGCGCGGGCTTTAAAAGCTAATTGCGGGCGCTCCGCCCCTGCACCCCGGGTTACTTTGCTTTGCACCCCTCCATGTCAGGATAGATGTCGCCTCCGTCGACTCAATACAGGAAAATGGAGGACGGAGGTAGGCAAAAGATGAAATGGGTTCGATATACCAAGGAACAGCGGGAATGGGCAATTGAACAAATGATGCCACCCCTCAACCGTGCAATAGTGGAATTGGCAAAGGCAACGGGGATCACAACAGTCACCCTGCGTACCTGGCAGAAAGAGGCGAGAGCCATGGGGAAAATCGTTCCTGGCGATGGCAAGCAAAGTGACCAGTGGTCCAGCACAGATAAGTTTCGAATTGTGCTGGAGACAGCGCCGCTAAGTGAGGTGGAGTTGTCGGAATACTGCCGAACCAAGGGCCTGCAGGCGGAGCAGATACGGCAGTGGCGCTTGGCCTGCGAGCAAGCCAATGGCGTGACCGTCCTGAAACCGAATGAACCAGCGGCGAACGATAGCAAGACGCAGCAGCGTATCCACGCGTTGGAGCGTCAGCTCAGCGCCAAGGATGCGGCGCTGGCGGAAACAACGGCGTTGCTGGTTCTCGGAAAAAAAGCCGCAGCGATCTGGGGAAAGGACAAGGAAGAATGATCAACGCCCTAGATCGCAGCGACGCCATCAAATTGATCGATGCAGCGGTAACTGACGGAGCGCGGCAGAAGCGCGCCTGTGCGGCGCTGGGGTTGAGCGTGCGAACCTTACAACGGTGGCGGCATACACCGGAAGACGGGCGGCCTTGCGCTCGCCATGATGTACCGGCCAACAAGCTGAGCGGCCAGGAACGGGATACATTGCTGCAAGCGGCCAACCGTCCCGGCTACACCAGCCTGACCCCGCACCAGATCGTCCCCCTCCTTACTGACGAGGGGGTCTACCTCGCTTCGGAATCGACGTTTTACCGGGTCCTGAAAGCGGCGGGTCAAGGTCTGCGGCGTGGCCGCAGCAAGCACCCGGTGCGGCGCCCGTTAACGACCCATAAGGCCGATGGCCCCAACCAGGTGTGGTGCTGGGACATCACCTGGCTGCCGACCACGGTCAAGGGCCGCTTCTTCTACTGGTACATGATGAAAGACATCTACAGCCGCAAACTGGTGGTCAACGAGGTGTACGAGAACGAGTCTTCGGAACACGCAAGCCATCTGTTGGCCCGGGGTTGCCTGCGCGAACAGACGGCAGGCCGTCCTCTGGTACTGCACTCGGATAACGGCGCGGCCATGAAAGGCGCTACCCTGCTGGCGACGATGCATGAGCTCGGCGTCGTGCCGTCCTTCAGCCGGCCTCGGGTCAGCAATGACAACGCCTATGCCGAAGCGTTATTCCGCACCGCGAAGTATTGCCCGCTATGGCCAGAGCGACCCTTTGACACGTTGGAAGAAGCGCGAATCTGGGTCCATCGTTTCGTGCGTTGGTACAACGAAGAGCATCTCCATAGTGGCTTGAAATACGTAACGCCAAACCAGCGACATCGGGGTGAGGCCGCCGCATTGCTGGACCACCGCACGCGGGTGTATCAAGCTGCCCGTGCCCGGCATCCACAGCGTTGGTCGGCAGGCATTCGGAACTGGACATTGGACGATGCTGTCTACCTCAACCCGGAGCGAGTTCAAGGGCTGCAAAACAAGTACACGCAAGCAGCCTAACGGCTGGGGCGACAACTACCTTGACACACGCCGGCACAAGCAAAGAAAAGTAACCCGGGGTGCAGGGGCGGAGCGCCCGCAATTAGATTTTAAAGCCCGCGCGGGAGCGCGGCACGATCAAGCAAAAGCGCCCTCACCCCTACCCCTCTCCCGAAGGGAGAGGGGATTAAGATACACAAAGACAAGAGGTGTATACGTTTGCAGGATGGAAGAAGCAGAACGCTATCGGGAACCAAGCCTGAAGCCTACTCAAACCAAACTCCCCCTAGAACCAAACTTCTCATTGCGGGTACTTGCATAGTGCGCCTCGAGAACCGTGCCGAACGGCCGCGGTTGGTCGATCCAAAATCCCTGGCCGTAGTCGATGCCAGACTCCTTGACCTTGGCCATGATATCCGCGCTCTCCACCGATTCGGCGATGGTGATCAGTCCCATGATGTGGCCAATCTGGTTAATGGCGTCGACCATAGCATGGTCCACCGGATCGCGCACGATATCCTGGATAAAATTACCGGCGATCTTCAAGTAGTCCACCGGCAGGCTCTTGAGATAACCGAACGAACTCAGGCCACTGCCAAAATCGTCCAAGGCGAATTTGCAGCCCATGTCCTTGAGCGTGGTGATGAACACCTTGGCGCGCGATAGGTTGGCGATCGCCGCGGTCTCGGTAATTTCAAAACAAATGAGTTGCGCGTCTACCTTGTAATATTCAAATAGGCCGGTGACAAAATCGAGAAAGTGATCGTCGCACAAGGATTGTCCGGATAGATTGATGGAGAACATCGGCGGCACCACGATGCCGGACCTTTGTCCGAATCCGGCAAACTCCTGGATGCTGGCGAACACGCTGGAAATGATACGCCGATCTATCATGGGCATGAGGTGATAGCGCTCGGCAGCGGGTATGAACGCCGTCGGCAATATCACATCGGAACCGTTCTCATTCATGCGCACCAGAATTTCGTAAAACCCGCGTTCCGGTGACTTACCCGATTTCAGCGGCATGATGGCCTGGGAGTAGATGCGGAAGCGGTCATTTTCCAATCCACGGTTGAGACGATGCACCCATTGCATTTCGCCGTGGCGCTGTGCGAGGGCGATATCGTCAGCCTGATACACGTGTATACAATTGCGGCCGCGGTCTTTGGCGACATAGCAGGCGGAATCGGCGGCGCTCATAACGTCCGTCAGGCTGCCGCTGTCAACGGTAATGGGTACCAGACCGATGCTGGCGCCGATATCGAAGGCGTGATCTTGCCACGCGAAACGAAACGACTTGACCGAATGCCGCAGCATCTCGGCCACCTGCCCGGCTTTCTCTATTGTGCAGTTCTCCAGGATGACGCCGAACTCATCACCGCCCAGGCGCGCCAGAACATCGCTTTGGCGAATCTCATTTTGCAGGCGCTGGGACAGTTGCTTTAACAGCTCGTCGCCAGCAATATGCCCACAGGTATCGTTGACGATTTTGAATTGATCGAGATCGAAATAACAGATGGCGTGCTGTGTACCCTCAGCGCGCGCGTTTTCCAGTACCTGCTGCAGGCGTGCTTCGAACTCGCGCCGATTGATCAGACCGGTGAGGGGATCATGGCTAGCGAGATACGCCATGCGCCGTGCCATGTGTTGCATCTCGGTCATGTCGTGGAATATCACGGCGGCTCCGATAATGTGTCCGTCGCGATCGCGTATCGGCGCCGCCGAATCCTGGATCGCAAATCGGTAGCCGTCTTTACGCACCAGGAGGTGGTGGCTGTCATGGCGGATGACGTTGCCGTCGCGCAGACACAAATGCAGCGGATAGTCGCGCGGCCGGTTGGAGGTCTCGTCCACGGTCTTGAACACCTCTTTCAGCCATAGACCTTCGGCCGCTTTGGCATCCCATCCGGTAAATTGCGCGGCCACTGGATTCAGATACACAATCTTTCCCTCATCATCGGTGGTGATAACGCCGTCACCTATAGACTCCAGGGTAACCTGGGCGCGTACTTTTTCCAGATAGAGTGCGTCTTCCGCACGCCTTTTATCGGCCTCCTGACCACGCTCCAGGGCCTCCACCATGGCATTCACCCCGCGCTCCAGGGTGCCTAATTCACCGCCCGACTCCACGGCAACCCGCTGATCCAGGCCACCGGTTTTGATTTGGCGCACCAGCTTGGTCAGAGACAGAATGGGCTTGGTCACGCTCCGCGCCATGCGCAGCGCAATAATGGTAGTCATTACCAGCCCGACTAAAATAATCAAAAGACTTTCGACTAAAAACTGATTGCGCTGGGTTATGGTCGTATCGTTGGATAATTCCACTGTTATAGTTCCCAGCTGCCGGCTCTGCCCGCCGGCTGGTTCGTGGTTATTGCCAACAGTGGGGTCATAAAAATCGTCAATCTTGATTTCACTTTGTAGTATCGGCGCCTGGAATATATATACCGACGCGGAACGGCCAAGGATAGATGAGTTTTCCGGCTTCCAATCCTTGCGCGACGCGTGTGCGAGTACGCTGTCCTGCATATCGGAAATAGTTACACTCAACACGTCATTTTCCCGCAATGCGGATCGGGTGAGGCCTGCTAGGAATTCCCTGTTTCCGGAAAACACGCCGTATTCGCATGCCGGTGCCATTTGCCGGGCGATCGCCTTGCCTCTATCCTGCAGCGCCTGGTCCAGGTCGTCGAGGCGCGTCTGGATGAAATGAAATGAAAGCAGCGCCACGATAAGCGTCAACGGAACGATGGCGAAAAATAATATTCGGGTTTGTAGGTCCCACTCTTTCATAGTCTATTTCTCTTCGGTTTCTTCGAGCTTAGCCTGAAGCGTGGGTGCGCTGGCGACAGTGACGCCGAGTGAACGCGCGACGCGTTCGTTCACCTCGACGGTAAAATATCTTGGATAGTGCGGCGGCGGCAGTGTATTACCGCCCCTCGCGCGCAACTGGAGCAATTCTTCACCGGCCTGTCGACCTATCTGGTGCGGTGTCGAGTACACGGCGGTCAATGCCCCCGCGGCCACATAGGCATGCGAATAGCCTATCACCGGCTTTTGCTGGCGATAGGTCTCAAGGAGAATATTCTGCGTAGTATGTTTGTTGAATACCCCTGGGTCTGGCAATGCCAAAAGCACGTCGCTCTCGCCCAGTACCCGTGTCAGAGCGCCGAATAATTCATGTTCGCTCTGGATGGTTTCGGTGTACAAGCTAAATTGTTCGCTATCGGCAGCCACTTTCAGGCGTTTTTCGTTTTCCCGCGACAGCGTGCCATAAACTACCCCCAGGTTACGACTTTTGGGCAGGGTCAGGCGGATCAGTTGTGCCTGACGCTGGAATGGCTGGTCGATATATATTCCGGATACCGATCTTGGGCGCGCACGGCGCGTCTGCTCGCTAGCTTGCAATAATGTTTCGTAGGTCAATCTTGGCAGCAATGTCACATAAACCGGAATATTCGACGCCCTGGACAGCACCGC
>JANOTM010000104.1:0-12629 GCA_031416355.1 Gammaproteobacteria bacterium | reverse complement strand
CGGCAGCTCATACTGGGATATTTGATAACCCTTGGGCAGATCGGGATAAAAATAATTCTTGCGCGCGAATACCGAACGCGGATTGATCGTAGCGCCTATGGCGAGGCCGAGTTTCACCGCCATGCGCGCCGCCTCTTTGTTGAACACCGGCAACACCCCAGGCAGTGCAATATCCACCGCGCATGCCTGGGTGTTCGGCTCGGCACCGTATTTGATGGACGCAGAGGAAAACAGCTTGCTCTTAGTGAGCAGCTGCACGTGAACTTCAAGACCGATGACGGTTTCCCATTGCATAGACTCAAGTCTCGACGTCAAGACGCAAACAAGTATGGTACATTAATAGCGTTGCACCGACGATCAAAATAATTAACTGTACTAAGGTAAGCAGATATTTCATTGTGTCCCCAACTCTGTTTACGTAGCAGCACGTAGGGTGCGTCCCACGCACCAGTACTACTCTCCAAAATTACCGCCTGTATCAACAACCTCTATGCCGCCCCAATCACCCGGGTAAATACCTTGTGCAACATAACGATGAAACGTGGAATACGGCCAATCCTTCACCATCTTCACCAACCCGTGTTTAACCGGATTCCAATGAATGTAATCCAGATGTCTCGTCAGGTCGTCATCATCCCGTATCTGATGTTCCCAAAATCTCCGCTGCCAGAACACCTGTTCGTTTCGCCGGATTCTGGAGATGCTCGGCAATGCACCGACAATCGCAGTACACTCCCGGGCTACACGGCGCTTGATGATCGCCCAACGGGCTGCAAAGTTGTCATCAGGCCATGGCAAGGTCCAGACACAGTGCAGATGATCCGGTAGCAATACCCACGCATCAATCTTGAACGGCAGCGTCGTTCTGGCCTGGTTTATGGCGTCACGCAACGCGGCCCGCACCGCTTCTGTTGTCAATACTTGTCTGCGCTCGTAGGTAACGACGGTGAAGAAATAGGTTCCACCCGCAACCCATGGGCGACGATAGTCCGACATTTCCCTTGCCTCGTGGGGCTAATGTTAACTTATGGTGCGCAGGGCGCACCCTACCTATTCTCACTTTAATATCGACGCCTATACACCGTGGTGAGGGCGCACATTACAAACAGCGTTACTCAAACCCCTTAGGCGCGCGCTGGTGCCAATCCGTCACCTGCTGGTACTGGTGCGCGACATTCAGCAACCGCGCCTCGTCGAAGTACTTGCCGATAATTTGCAGGCCCACCGGCCGCTGGTCGGCGCCGAAGCCCACGGGGATGGACATGCCCGGCAGACCAGCGAGGTTCACCGAGATGGTGTAAATATCGTTGAGATACATGGCCACTGGATCGTCGGTCTTGGCGCCGGCGTCGAATGCCGTGGTGGGACTGGTGGGGCCCATGATGACGTCGCACTGTTCGAACGCGCGGTTGAAGTCGTCGGTGATCAGGCGACGCAGCTTCTGCGCCTGCAGGTAATAGGCGTCGTAGTAGCCGGCGGACAGGGCGTAGGTGCCGATCATGATGCGGCGCTTCACCTCCGGTCCGAATCCCTGGGCGCGGGTCTTGGCGTACATGTCCGCCAGATCTTTATACTCGGGGGCGCGATAGCCGTAGCGCACGCCGTCGTAGCGCGCCAGGTTGCTGGACGCCTCCGCCGGGGCCAGGACGTAATAGCACGGAATCGCCAGGCGGCTGTTGGCGAGATCCACGTCCACCACCTGGGCGCCGAGTTTCTTGAATTCGGCGATGGCCGTTTCCACCGCCTTGGCCACGTCCGCGCTCAAGCCCTCGCCGAAAAACTCTCGTGGCAGGCCGATGCGCAGACCCCGAATATCATTACCTAAAGTGCGCGTGAAGTCCGGCACCGGCTGGTTCACCGAGGTGGAGTCGCGCTCATCGAAGCCGGCCATGACATTGAGCAGCAGGGCCGCGTCCTCGGCGGTGCGGCTCATGGGGCCACCCTGGTCCAGGCTGGAGGCGAAGGCAATCATGCCGTAGCGCGACACCCGGCCGTAACTCGGCTTGATGCCGGTGATGCCGCACAGGGCCGCCGGTTGGCGTATGGACCCGCCGGTGTCGGTGCCGGTGGCCGCCGGCGCCAGGCGCGCGGCCACCGCCGCGGCGGAACCGCCGGAACTGCCGCCGGGCACGGCGCGGATATCCCAGGGGTTTTGCACCGGACCGAAATACGAGGTCTCGTTGCTCGAGCCCATGGCAAACTCGTCCATGTTGGTTTTACCCAAGGTCACGGCGCCGGCGGCATTGAATTTGGCCACCACCGTGGCGTCGTAGGGCGCGGTGAAATTGGCCAGCATTTTGGAGCCACAGGTCGTCAGCCAGCCGTCGGCACAAAAAATATCCTTTTGCGCCAAGGGGATGCCAGTGAGGGGGCCGGCCTGGCCGGCCTGGCGGCGGGCGTCGGCGGCCTTGGCTTGGGCCAGGGCGCGATCCGGATCTACGGTGATAAAGGCATTGAGTGCCTTATACCTACTAATACGATCCAAATACGCCTGGGTCAGTTCCTGGCTGGACACGCGTTTGGCGGCCAAGGCGACGGACAACTCGGCAACAGTTTTGTGGAACATGGACTACCCTTCTGAGTAAGTATTCGACCTGGGTGAGTATTTAGCGGGAATGGCTATTCAATGACCTTAGGCACCAAATACAGCCCGGCCTCGGTCGCCGGGGCAATGTGCTGGAACTTGTCGCGTTGATCGGTTTCGGTGACCTGGTCGTCGCGCAGGCGCAGCCCGCCTTCCTGGGGATGGGCCATGGGTACCACGCCCTGGGTATCGACGGCGTTCATCTGTTCGATCAAACCGAGTATCCGGGACAGGGACGCGGCATAGGCGTCGACCTCTTGCTCGGTTATGGCGAGTCGCGCAAGATGGGCGATGCGTTCGACGTCTTTTCTTACCAGAGACATTGCTCTACTCCGCTCGCACTGCATGGCCCGGTATCGACCAACGCCGGGAATCCGCCACGTTACCATATTCAGTTTGCCGGTTGAACACACCAGCGTCGATTGATAGAGTAGAATGATTTATTACAATGAGCTGCATCACTCCCATATAAAGGTACCCATACCACTATGTTCCAGAGCCTGCGCGGTTACTTCTCCAGCGATCTTGCCATCGACCTAGGCACAGCCAATACCCTTATCTACGTACGCGGCAAGGGCATCGTCCTGAACGAACCTTCGGTGGTGGCGATACGCCAGGACTTCACTTCGCGCCACAATCGCAGCGTGCTGGCGGTGGGCGTCGAGGCCAAACGCATGCTCGGGCGTACGCCGGGTTCGATCCAGGCGATACGCCCCATGAAGGACGGCGTCATCGCCGACTTCACCGTCACCGGCGAGATGCTCAAGTATTTCATCCGCAAGGTGCATGAAAAGCGCCTGCTGCAACCCAGCCCCCGCATCGTAATTTGCGTGCCGTGCGGCTCTACCCAGGTGGAGCGGCGCGCCATACGCGAATCGGCCTTGGGGGCCGGCGCGCGCGAGGTGTACCTGATCGAAGAACCCATGGCCGCGGCCATAGGTGCGGATTTACCCATCGCCGAACCCACCGGTTCCATGGTGCTGGACATCGGCGGTGGCACCAGCGAAGTCGGCGTCATTTCCTTGGGCGGTATCGTTTATTCCCACTCCCTGCGCATCGCCGGCGACAAAATGGACGAGGCCATCATCAGCTATGTGCGCCGCAAGTATGGCCTACTCATCGGCGAGGCCACGGCGGAAAAAGTCAAAACCGAGATCGGCACCGCCTGGCACGACAGCGAGGTGCGCCAAATGGAAATCAAAGGACGCCACATCGCCGACGGCGTGCCGCGTAGTGTCATGCTCAGCAGCAAGGAGGTGCATACCGCCCTGGCGGAGTCCTTGGCTGGCATCGTTAGTGCCATCAAGACCGCGCTGGAACAAACCCCGCCGGAGCTGGGCGCGGACATCGCCGACAAGGGCCTGGTAGTAACCGGCGGCGGTGCCCTGCTGCGCGATATGGATCGCATGCTGCGCGAAGAGACCGGCCTGCCCGTCATCATCACCGAAGATCCCTTGACGTGCGTGGTGCGTGGTTGCGGACGCGCGCTGGAAGAGGCGGAATCCTTGAGCGACGTGTTCGTACACGAATAAGCCCGACCGCGTGAGCCTACTCAACTCCCCGAGTGAATCATTTCGCTTACCATCGATATTGACACGCTTTGTGTTATTCGGTCTGTTGTCGGTGGCGTTAATGATGCTGGATCACCGCGGCCAGCACCTGCATAAAATCCGCGCCGGACTGGGGGTCTTGTTTTATCCTATTCAGCTGGCGGCGGCGTTGCCGGCGCGCGCCGGCGGGGCCGTCATGGACTTCATCGGCGGCGATCGCGTCTTGCGCGAGAAATATGCGCGCCTCAACGCCGAACGCCCGCTGTTGTTGGCCAGACTGGAAAAATTTGCGGCGCTGGAGGCGGAGAACAACCATCTGCGGCAATTGCTGGGTTCGGCTGAGCGCATCGCCGAGCGCGCCGAGGTGGCGGAGTTGGTGGAAGTGAGTCAGGAACCGTTCACGCGCAAAATCGTCATCGCCAAAGGCGGCAGCGATAATCTGTACGTGGGACAACCACTCATCGACGCCTACGGCATCATGGGCCAGATCACCGAGGTCGGTGTCCTGCAAAGCCACGCCACCCTCATCACCGATCCGGATCACGCGACCCCGGTGCAGGTCAGCCGCAACGGGTTGCGCGCCATTGTTTTTGGTACCGGCGTGCGCGATGGACTGTCGGTGCGCTACCTCACCTCGTCTGCCGATATAAAGGAAGGCGATACGCTCATCAGCTCCGGTCTGGGCGGGTCGTTCCCATTTGGGTATCCGGTGGCGGTGGTGACCCACATTGTCAACGACCCCAACGAATCCTTCCTCGATATCAGCGCGCGTCCCATCGCCCACCTCGGGCATAACAAAGAGGTGTTGCTCATCTGGCCGACGCGCGGCGCACTGGTCAACCCCACGCAAAAACCGTCCGCGGCAAAACCCGGCAAATGACTGCTCTTAGCATGCGCCCCTAATAGCTATGAATAACCTGACACGCAGCCGCCTCGTCATTGCCATCACTTTTCTGGTGGCGATCGTCTTGTCGATATTTCCTGGGCCAGAATGGGCCGAGCCGTTCCGTCCCAACTGGGTGGCACTCACGTTGATCTATTGGTGCATGGCCACACCCCAGCGCGCCGGCGTGGGCACCGGCTGGGTCGTGGGGCTGATACTGGACGTGCTCTATGGATCCTTGCTGGGTCAGCAAGCCGGTGCCATGACCTTGTTGGCGTTTCTCACGCTCAAACTCCACCTGCAGTTGCGCATGTTTCCGCGCTGGCAACAAGCAGTCAGTGTGTTCTTGCTCGTCGCCGCCAATCATTTACTGATACTTTGGATCAAGAGCCTAGTGGGTCAGTCGGCGGTGCACTGGAGTTACTGGACCCCAAGTATCGTCAGTATGCTCATCTGGCCGTGGTTGTTTGTGATCCTGCGCGATGTGCGGCGTCGCTGGCGTGTAAGCTGAACTATGTCCGAAATTCATCTCAAGGACTACCTACGCGAAACCCGTTTATTCAATGCCCGCATTTCGGTGATCGCGCTGATCGTCGGGATACTGGTATTCATATTGTTCGTGCGGCTCGCGTATCTGCAACTGGTTAATTACCGCCACTTCGCCACGCTGTCACAGGCCAACCGTATCAATCCGGTGCCGATACCGCCGGTGCGCGGCCTGATCCTGGATCGCAACGGTATCGTCCTGGCGCAGAACTATCCGGTCATGACCATCGAAATCATACCCGACCAGGTCAAGGACATGGATGCGCTGTTGCGCCAGCTCAGCCGGCTGGTGGCGCTCAACGAAAAAGACATCAAGCTGTTTCGCAAGCAATTGCGCGAGCGCCCGCGCTTCGAAAGTCTGACGCTGCGCACCCATCTCAGTGACGAGGAAGCCGCGCGGTTTGCAGTCCAGCGCCATCGCCTGAACGGCGCGGAATTGCGTGCGCGTCTGCAGCGCCACTATCCCCAAGGCGGACTCGGGGTGCATGCCATCGGTTACGTGGCGCGCATCAACGAAGAGGAAATGGCGGTTATCGACAAAAATATCTACCGCGGCACCCAACACATCGGCAAACTCGGCCTCGAGGCGAGCTATGAGAAAATTGTCTTGGGTCAGGTAGGCTTCGAAAAAATCGAGACCGACGCCCATGGACGTGCCCTGCGCACCCTCGAACGCATCGCGCCCGTGGCTGGGACTAATCTGCATCTCAGTCTGGACGCGCGCATGCAACAACTGGCCGAGCAGTTGCTGGGTAATTACAAAGGCGCAGTGGTCGCCATGGATCCCAAGACCGGCGCCATCCTGACGTTTGCCAGCACCCCCACCTACGACCCCAACCCATTCGTCAACGGCATTGATGTCGAGTCCTACCAGGCGCTGCGCGACAACCGCAACAAGCCACTCATCAACCGCGTCCTCAACGGCAGGTATTCGCCCGGGTCTACTATTAAGGCGTTCCTCGGTCTGGCATCCCTGGAGTACAAACAGACCAACCCCGCAGTCTGTCCCGGCTGGTATAGCTTGCCGGGTGATAGCCATAGGTTCCGCTGCTGGAAGAAAGAAGGCCACGGCCACGTCAATCTGCACGATGCCGTGGTGCAGTCGTGCGACGTGTATTTTTATCGCTTGGCGGTGGCCCTGGGGCCAGAACGCATGCACGCCTTTTTATCGAAATTTGGATTCGGAAGCAAAACCGGGGTCGACCTACTAGGCGAATCCGATGGATTGCTGCCGACCCCCGCATGGAAAAAATCCCGCGGCCAACCTTGGTATCCAGGCGAAACCGTAATCATGGGTATCGGGCAAGGGCAGATACTCATGACGCCGCTGCAACTGGCCACGGCCATGTCCACTCTGGCCAATGCCGGGGTCGGTATGCGCCCGCGCCTGGTACAGGCGCTCGAAGACCCCAAAGACCGGAGCCTGAGATCTTACCCTCCGGTTGCCACCCACGCCCTCGATTTGCTGGATAAACGCCACCTTGATACCGCCCTCAAGAATCTCACCGACGTAGTACACGGCGAAGGCGGTACGGCACGCGGCATAGGCTGGAACGCGCCCTATAAAATCGCCGGCAAGACTGGTACCACCCAGGTAAAAGGCATAGGCCAGGGTGAAACATATAATGAGAAAGCGACGGCGGAGCATCTGCGCGACCATGCCTTGTTCATTGCCTTTGCCCCAGTGGAGGATCCGCGTATCGCCATCGCCGTGATCGTGGAAAACGGCGGTCACGGCGGTTCCACCGCCGCGCCGATCGCGCGCAAGCTCATGGATCTCTATTTGCTGGGCGACGAGAAAGCCGCTGCCAAAACCCCAGCGGCGGTCCCGGCTCCTGCAGTGGAGGGTGATTAATGCCAGCCAGTTACCGCGGCCCTCGCTATACTGCAATGGACTTTGCCATGAAAAATCGCGCGCCATGAAAATGCTTGAACGCTGGCACATAGACCGTCCCTTGTTATACGGCTTACTGGTCATCTCCGTGATCAGTGCCATTGTTCTGTACAGTGCCAGCGCCAAAGACCCGCTGATGCTGATGCGCCACTTGCTGCGCCTGGCACTGGGTTTCGGCATCCTGTTTGCCGTTGCCCAGATCCGCCCGGAAACCCTGGCGCGCTGGACACCGTATCTATTCGGCGTTACCGTCATGCTGTTGGTGGCGGTGCTCGTGGTCGGCACCACGGTGAAAGGTGCGCAACGTTGGCTGAATCTCGGATTCACCACGTTTCAGCCGGCGGAAATCATGAAGCTGGCCATGCCCATGATGCTGGCTTGGTATTTCTCGAGTCACGCCATTCCGCCCAAGCTGCGCTATGTGGGTATCGGGGCCGTCATCGCCCTGGCACCGGTTCTGCTTATCGCCAAACAACCGGACCTCGGTACCGCCTTATTGATATTAGGCTCAGGCGTAACTGTTCTATTTCTTGCCGGTATTAGCTGGCGCGTCATCATCGCAGTCTCGGCTCTGACCGCTATGGCGGTACCGCTGCTGTGGTCGCACATGCATGAATACCAGCGCCAGCGCATACTGACATTACTCGATCCCTCGTCCGATCCCCTGGGCACCGGCTATCACACTATCCAGGCCATGATCGCAGTGGGATCGGGCGGCTTCTTCGGCAAGGGCTGGCTCAACAGCAGCCAGGCACATCTCGATTATCTGCCGGAAAGTTCCACCGACTTCATCTTCGCAGTGTTCGCCGAAGAGTTCGGCCTCATTGGTATTCTGCTGCTGCTCGGGACCTATCTGTTTATCGTAGCGCGCGGCCTACTGATCGCCTTTTACGCGCAGGAGACCTACAACCGTCTGCTCGCCGGCGGCCTGACGCTGATTTTCTTTTTTTATTTCTTCGTGAATATCGGCATGGTTACCGGTATCCTGCCAGTGGTGGGTGTGCCCTTGCCGCTCATCAGTTACGGCGGCACCGCCACGGTCACCCTCATGGCCGCCTTCGGCATGCTCATGAGCATACATACCCATCGCAAAATCGTCGGCCACTAATGACTACATCCTGGATATATTCACCCGCCGACCCACGGCGTTCGAAGCGCGGCACTTGCGCATTGCTACTCGCGTTATTGCTGCCAATAACGCCGGCACAGGCACTCGACCCCGGCCAATATCCGCGACTCATCGAGTTTATCCAAGACATGGACGTGAACCACCGCATGCCGGCCGCCGAACTATATGCGTTATTCGCCGCCGTGAACATGAAGCCCGATATCATCGAGGCCATGGAGCGGCAGAAAGAGGCCCTGCCGTGGTACCAATACCGCAAACTGTTCGTGACCGAAGAAAACATCCGCCTCGGCCTGAAATACTGGAAGCTCAATGCCGAAACATTGGCCCGCGCCCACGCCGAGTTTGGCGTTGACCCCGCGGTGATCGTCGCCATCATCGGCGTCGAGACGCACTATGGAAGAAACACCGGTGGCTACCGCGTCGTGGACGCACTCACCACACTCACGCTGGCGTCCGCCAACCGCGGCGACTTTTTCCGCGGCGAGCTGAAGGAATTTCTGCTGCTGGCGCGGGAATTGAACCTGGACCCACTGACCATCAAGGGCTCGTATGCCGGTGCCATGGGCGTGCCACAATTTATGCCGAGCAGCTATCGGCGTTATGCCGTGGATTTTGACGGTGACAAGCGGCGCAATATACTCACCGGCACCGAGGATGCCATCGGCAGCGTCGCCAATTATTTCAGGGCTTACGGGTGGCGCAGGGGTGAGCCGGTCACGCAAGACGTGGAGATCGCGGGCACCCTGTACGGCTGGCTGGAAAACTCCGGCAACGAACCTTCCCCCAGCATCAAGCACCTAAGGAAATATGGCATAATTCCCTTGCAGGGTATTAGTCTCAACCAGTTCGCTACTCTGGTGACTCTGGAGGGCGAGGCCGGACCGATACACCGCTTGGGATATAATAATTTTTACGTCATCACACGTTACAATAACAGCAAGCGCTACGCCATGGCGGTGTACGAGCTCAGTGATATGTTGCGCAAACTTTATGACGAGGCAAACCCGTGAGCGCCAAGCGCTTCCATCCTGCGGTGCTGCGTATCCTGCCCTTATTGCTGGCGGCATTGCAGGCGGCCTGTAGCACTGCCCCTAGCAACCGCGGCGGTTACTACCAGGACGATGGCCCGCACCACCGGCCCGCGGTGGATGTGTCGACCATTCCCGATGCGGTCCCGCGTGCCGAGGCGCGCAGCCCCGGCGGCAATAAGCCCTACCGTGTTTTCAACAAAATGTACTATCCACTCAAGGAGTCGGATAATTACCGCGCACGCGGCATCGCTTCGTGGTACGGCAAGAAATTTCACGGCAGGAAAACATCGAATGGTGAAACCTACGATATGTACACCATGACCGCGGCCCACAAAACCTTACCGCTACCGAGCTACGTGCGGGTGCGCAATCTGAACAATGGACACACGGTAACTGTACGTGTCAACGATCGGGGTCCGTTCCTAGAAAACCGCCTCATCGATCTGTCATATGCGGCGGCCGCACGCCTGGGCATCGTCGGCGGCGGTACCGGTCTCGTTGAAGTCGTTAGTCTCACGCCAGGTGCAACCGAGCCGCCCGACTCGCCGATGGTGGCGACCGCCAGGGACGGCGGAAGTACTGGCGTAAGGTCTCTTGAGGCAAATGCAGGAGCAGTTTCTAGTGGGCGCGCTGAACCCATGGGCGCGGTACCTATGTCATTACCCCCCGCAGCTGAGATCGCGGTTGCGCCGCGCCTATATTTGCAGGTCGGGGCCTTCGTCAGTCAGGACAATGCAGAACAGTTGCGCCAACAGTTAGAACGCGCGGATTTCCAGCAGGTACAAGTGCTGGCTGCCACACACGACAATACCACTCTCTATCACGTGCGTATCGGACCCCTGCAGAGTGTAGACGCCAGCGACAGCCTAGCTCAACGCATTGCCGGCCATGGCATACGCAATGCCTTTGTGGCCGTGGAATAACCGCAGACCTTCTACGCTATACCAGCCACCCCTGGACCACGTTGCTTGTATAGGATTATGGCAATACTACTTATGCGCCTTCATTCTTTATGTTTCCTGGTCGTGTTTCTGCTCCTGTCGCCGACGACTTTTGCAGAACCGATCATGCCACCCCAACCCGCGGCCCAGGCGTGGCTGCTGGCGGATTACCACAGCGGGCGCGTGCTCGCGGAACACCATGCCGACCAACGTCGCGAGCCAGCCAGCCTGACCAAGCTCATGACCGCCTATGTCCTGTTCAAACAATTACAGACGCAGAAACTCGACTTGGACGCCAAGGCATCGGTCAGCGCCCAAGCATGGGGCATGCCCGGCACCCGTATGTATACCCGACTAAACGACAGGGTCCGGGTGGAAGATCTGATCATGGGCATGATCGTCCAGTCGGCCAATGACGCCACCATGGCCCTCATGGAGCACGCGGCCGGCTCGCAAGCGAACTTTGTGCAATGGATGAATACCGAGGCCGTAAGGCTGGGCATGAACGCCACCCACTTTACCAACGGCACCGGCCTCATACAGGCCAACCATTATTCCAGCGCACGCGATCTGCACCAGTTGACGGTGGCGCTCATACGCGACTTTCCCGAGTACTACCAGCGCTGGTATGGACTAAAAGAATTCAGCTACGCCAGTCTGACTCAATACAACCGCAATACCCTGCTGAGTCGCGTACCAGGCGCGGACGGCGTCAAAACTGGGCACACCCGGAACGCCGGATTTTGTCTGGTGGGCTCTGCTGTGCGCGCCAATATGCGCTTAGTAGTCACTGTGCTGGGCGCGGCCGACGAGGCGGCGCGCGGCGATGCCGGTGCGGCGCTTCTGGAATTCGGCTTTCGGGAGTATGAGACGCGTCTGCTCTACCAGGCGCAAATGCCGGCGATCAATGTGCATGTATGGATGGGCCACTTGGATACTCTGCCCGCCGGCCTAGGACAAGATATCTATCTCACCCTGGCACGCGGCGATTTCCGCAAACTGCAGGCCAATATCGTGGTCGACCGCGCGCCTACGGCCCCGATCAAACAGGGCGATGTCCTCGGCCGTGTCACCCTGACCCTAGACAGCAAACCAATCGGCAATTACGCGCTCTTGGCCCTACGCAATGTGGACCAGGGCAACGTAGTACAACGTGCCCTGGACCAAGTACGCATGTGGCTGCAATAGCGGCTGGCCGGCGGTGCAGAACCTAGCACCGTGGATCCATAAACTTGCTTGCTTTACGTTTTTTTATTACGCCGCGCGACGCCTATCAACCCCAACAAGCCGGAACCGAGCAGCCATACTGCGGCCGGCACCGGCACGGCGGACGGGCTATAGGCGGCAAATGAGTTCGAGATACCCCCAACCCCGGTGCCAGTAAGATCGAAAAATGCGGTCTTGGCGTAATCGGTTGCGGTGCTATCGAAAAAGAAAAAATACGACGATTCATTGGCTAATAGTCCGCCGCTCTCAAACAAAAAGTTCACCGAAGACGCATCGACCCCTGTGAAACGACGTGCTCGATCGGGTGCATGGACCCCGAGACCATCGCTACGCCAATTGGCATTGTATTCCGGCGAAACGAAATCACCCACTCGGAAACTGCCTATGCCGGCGGTAGAAGTGGCATCGCTCATGACCCTCCAATAAAAATCCAGAGTTCCATCGAGCGACGATCGAACGACACGCTGCTGTACTTGTCCGCTGATACTTCCGAACGAAAAGGGGATAATCTCCTCGACGAGCACGGTCCCCGCAAGCTGCGGTTCGGCCGCGACCGTGGTGCCTGGCAGGGCAAGGTTATCGCCGAGGTTAAGCAGCACGGCATGTGCGGAATGGGCGCACAAACCCAGTGCCGCCGCCATAAATACTTTGTTATACATGCTGATCTTGGTTTTCATTATTTTCTCCATGGCAAGATAGTGAATGATAGATATGGGCGTGATAACGTAAGGTCGTTGCTGCCGCTGCCCATGACGACTAAATTTATATAAATGGTCCTGCAGGGCACGTCCATTTCCCTTTGACGGTGACCAGACGTAACAAAGAAGACGGCCCTGCAGGTGAG
>JANOTM010000103.1:0-1576 GCA_031416355.1 Gammaproteobacteria bacterium | reverse complement strand
TGTTTGGTCTTGAGCAGCGCCGCCACGCTATAGGTGGTGTTGCGCATCTGGCGTGCCTGATGCGAGCGATCATCGGCGGCGATGCCCCAGTCCTTCGGCAGTTTGGGCCGTATCGCAGGATGCTTGGCGGCGACAATGGCGCACGGATCATAGAACGTCGCGTCGGACGGCTCACGATAGACGATAAGGTTCTCTCCGGCCTCGATGAACTCGATCTCCGGCCGGTAGAATTCCAGCCGCCCAGTCTTGGTGTACCAAGGCTTGGACTCCTGCACCTGCTCGTAGCTGCTGACGCGCGGATAGGTGCGCGTGTTCATGAGTGCCGGAATGCCGCGCTTGGCGAGCGCCTCCAGATTCTCGAAACGATAGCCCTTGAGCGGCGCCGAGGCGTCGATGATGCGTTGCAGGTACACCTCGCCGCGCCCTTCGGCGATGAATTGCCACATTTTCTCGAAGCGCGGTTCGTCGGTGAGCTTGGCCATGGCGCGCGCCACACCGAGATAGGTCTCGTTATCCGAGATGGTATCAAACGCGCGCCGCGCCGGAGTGCGCGGATAGATTTGCAGGAACGGATTGGTGTTGGACGCGGTCATGTCCGGGAACTTGAACTCCATCCACGAATCTACGCCGTAGACGATGTCGCTGTATTCGCACGAGGCGGTCCACCACCAGTCGTTGTACACCACCAGTTCGCAGCGCGGCAGGGTGTTGTTGACCACATCGAAGTGGCCCTTCTGGTTGCCGAGACTGGAATTGGAATTGACCTGCCAAATGGCCTTGGTGGGCGTGGGCATGTGCGCGCCCTGGGTGATTTTCTTGTTGCCGGCCTGCATCGGGCGCTCGCCGTTCGCCCAGTAGTGCATGGACTCGTAGCGCAGGTACGACTTCACCTCGACCGCACCGGCGGCGTCGAGTTGCGGGTTGAATGGATTTTCGAGCGCGAAGCGGCCGACGCCGGAGAACAGCGTCAGCTTGTAGTTGCCGGCGTAACTGCCGATGTTGCCGCCGTGCCGGCCGAGCGCGCCGGCCAGCGCCGACACCAGAAACAGCGCGCGATCTTTATTATCGTTATTCCAGAACTGGTTCGGCCCCATGCCGCAGGCGATCAGCGTCTGGCCTTGGCTGGCGGCGATGTCGCGCGCGAGCGTGATGGTCGCCTTCTTCGGCGCCCAGGTTAGTTTTTCCACCTGCTCCGGCGTCATGTTGGCATCGAGATACTGGCGGGTGATATCGAACACCGGCCGCACCTCGATGGATTTTCCGTCGACGGTCTTGATCTTGAACCGGCCTTCGAGCGCCGGATCGACGTTGAGCTTCACGAAGTGCTCGCCCAGTTGATCGCGGCCGATGGCGGTCGCGGCGCTGGTCTTGTGGTCCCACACCACAAAGTCCACCAGCTCCTTGGCCATGTACTCGGCGATGTACATGGCGTCTTGCTTCACCGTCGGCGGCGCGGTCTCGCCCTTGCGCATCATGTGCGTCCAGTTCTTGGGCACGGAGTTTATATGTTCCGGGAAAATGTCGGTCGCCTTGAGCAACTCCAAGGTATCCATGCGCACCAGCGCCGGTAGATCGG
>JANOTM010000102.1:0-7106 GCA_031416355.1 Gammaproteobacteria bacterium | reverse complement strand
CAAGCACAGCACTTACTGACCCGACCGCCAAATAGTGCGTACCGCTTTTCTCCCTCTCCCTCTGGAGAGGGCCGGGGTGAGGGCAAACCACGGCAAAACCGGCCCTCATCCTCGGCAATTGCTCCCTGCATTGCCCTACCTCCGGCATCCATGCCGTCGTGTCCTTCTCCCGGAGGGAGAAGGAACTGTGTAGCAGGCGGTGTGCACTATTTAATGGCCTCCTCAGTAACATGCCCCTACCTATTGCCCTGCCTCGTACCTTGCTGGGCTCGGCGCGGCCTATGCTCCAGACGCCGCGTTGGGTTGTTTTTTTGCACCTGTCGGCGTAACTCCGGATGCGTTTGCAGTTGCTTGTGCATGCGCTGCTGCAAGTGCGGGCGCATATGCGGATGGTTCTTTAGATAACGCTGGGCGTCTTCCCCTTGGATGTGCCGGATCTGGCGTGGTGGGATACCCCGCGCCTTTAACAACTGGGCACGGCGCTGCAGGCGCTCACGGAACACCGGCGGCATGCGGTTACGGAAGGCCGGCGGTGCCGAGCTCGGCCGGGTGAATGATTGTCCGCGGGCGCGCTCGATATATTCGCCCGCCCGCACCGCGCTTGCCCCCTGCCCGGAAGATACAGCGTCGGCAGCATTAACCTCCACCACGCCCTCCTCCAGGTACAAACCCCCATGACTGTCCTGTGCCTCGATCACGCCTTCGGTTCCACGGATACCTATGGTCATGGTCGAGGTTTCGATACGGTAGTTGGCATCGTGGCGCAGTTTGGAAACCGCAAACCGCAGCCAACCGGATACCACCTCGATACCGGCGGCTATCACATTACCGTCGTCATCCAAGCGATAATCTGTCAATGCCAGTTGGCTGTTAGGGCCGACACGCAGCATGCTGCCGTCCCCCATATCGAGTTGCGCCGTGGCAGCATTACCGGTTTCCACCAAATCTTCCGCCTCCACCTCGACACCGGCGGCGGCCTCGAAGTAATAGTCGCCACGCAGAAACTTGACGTCCCCACTGGTCTCGGTAAACACCCCAACCGCTGCATGCGCCCAGGGACCGGCCACGAGCGCCATGATCGTCAAAGCGGTTCGTAATAAGAGCATATTTTCTCCTTAGGGTAGCGTACTGCCACAGCACTTTACCCTTGACGTATAAAACAGTTGCCGGAAGGGGCTTAGGATTGTTTTCAGTTGACAGACATTAACAATATAGTCCATCAGGACGTTTGCTGGTCCAAGCGCTGGTTACGTGTTTGAATAGGGCAATGAATATTATTTTCGGCTTGCTACTCATGGCCTTGGTCGTGGGGTACTGGCAGTTTGTACTGCGTCTGCGTGAACATGCCACGGCGGCCGCGCGCCGGTCGTGCGAACACGCCGGGCTGCAATTTCTGGACGAGACAGTGGTGTGCACTGGGTCGAGGGTAAGCCTACGGGCGGGCAGGCCAGTGCTGCGCCGACACTATGAATTTGAATTTATAGGGGAACAAGCGGCGCGCCACAAAGGCCACTTAGTTTATCAGGGCATGGAACTGACGGGTATATCAATGGAAGGGGTGCAGCTATTGCAATGAGCGCAGCCGATCCGATTTTTATTTCATAGATTCCCGCCGACTCCCCCTACCCAGGAACCCGGCCGCAGGCCGCACGAATCTCCTTAGTAAGGTGGCCCGCAGGGCCGGATGAGGGAAGAGACCGCCCGGTTCCGGAATACCATTCGCGACCATGGCGGATCGTGCGGTCTCTCCCGCATCAGCGGGAGGTGAGGCGGAAACAGGAAAAGGTCCAGTGGACCTTTTCCGCGCCGAACGGGCGCAGACGGTTCTTCTGCGTCCCGGCGGGAACAGGGGTGAGGACCGGTTACTTGACGATCTTCAACGCCGGGCCCTTGCGTGACGAGGGTGTCGTCGAAGGGGGCGGTTCGGGCGAGTCAGGCGGCACGCTGCCAGCCTCTTCTTGAAAAACGAAACCCTGGCCATTTTCACGCGCGAATATGGCCATGACCGCCGTCACCGGTATCTCGATGCCAAAAGGGCGTCCACCGAAACGCGCGGAGAACATAATCCACTCCTTGCCCAACTCCAACCCCTGTACCGCCTGCGGATGGATATTGAGGGTAATTTTGCCCTCCGGGGCATGGCCGGCGGGAATCTTGACGCCCGCGATCTTGGTATTCACCAGCACCTGGGGTGTCAGTCCATTATCCAGCGCCCAGTCGAAGATGGCGCGGATGAGATAGGGACGCTTCGTCAATATCTCCGCCATAGCTTACTATGCTCCTACGTTACTTTATACGGGCACGCAATTCCTGCTCGGTTTCCGTAAGGCTCAGCTTGAAGGACTTGCGCTCGAACAGACGCTCGGCATAATCGAGTATCGGTCGCGCCTGGCGCGGCAGCTCTATACCATACATGGGCAGACGCCAAAGCAAGGCAGCAAGAGAACAATCCACCAGGGAAAATTCCTCACCCAATATATAGGCCTGGTCCTTGAATAAGGGCGAAATCACCGTCAGCCCGTCGCGTATGATGTTGCGCGCGCGCTGGGCGTTTTTCTTGTCCGGACCTTCGATGTCAGAAATCAGGCTGTACCAGTCGCGGTCGAAGCGCATCAGCATGAGCCGCGCCTTGCCGCGGGATACCGGATCCACCGGCATCAGCGGCGGGTGCGGCAGGCGTTCGTCTAGATATTCGTTGATAATCAGCGATTCGTACAATACCAGATCACGATCGATCATGGTCGGCACGGTGTCGTAGGGGTTAAGGTCGGAAAGTTCGCGCGGTTTCTTTTTTACATCCACCAGCACCACCTGGCATTCCACGTCCTTCTCGTACAATACGATACGGGTCCTGTGGCTGTAGGGATCCGTCGTCCCCGAATACAGGGTCATTACATGTTTCCTGGTTGTCAGGGATGCCATTGCCGGGTTCTCCTGCCTGCGATCAACGATAAATACGAACGGCAAAGGGGGCCCCTGCTGAAAGGGCCCCCTTTATTAAGTAAGGGATGACGAATAATCGCCTTTTTAATGAACGTCTTTCCAATATTCCTTTTTGAGCAGGTACGCCACCACGAAGAATAAGGCGAGGAAGATTAACACATAAACACCGATACGCGGACGTTCCAGCTTGGCGGGCTCACCCATATAGACCATAAAGTTGGTCAGGTCGCGCATGGCCATGTCGTACTCCGCGGCCGGCATGCTGCCGGGTTTCACCAGTTCGAAGTGGTCAAATACCTGTACATCGGTGATCTTTTCCACGGATTTGCCGTTTTCTTGCGCATGCCCGCTATGTTTCTCGGTGCGGTAGACCGGCCGTTGATGCCCCTGCCAGCCATACAGGACATGGGGCATGGCTACGTGGGGAAAAACCAGGTTGTTCCAGCCGCTGACCGAGGTGTCGTCCTGGTAGAAACTGCGCATGTAGGTATAGAACCACTCCGGCCCGCGCGAGCGGGTGATCAGGGTCAGGTCAGGGGGCACGGTATTGAAGGCCGCCTTGGCATCTTCCGCCGACATGACCGCCTTCATGAGGTCGCCCACCTTGTCCGCGGCAAACAACAGGTTGTCCTTGACCAGCTCGTCGCTGATACCCAGGTCGTGGCCCATGCGGTTGTAACGCACGTACCCGGCACTATGGCAGGACAGACAATAATTCACAAAAATACGCGCGCCGCGCTGCAGCGACGGCTGATCTGCAAGATCGATCTTCACGGCATCGAGTTTGGCCCCTACACCACCGCTGGCCAGAATCGGGGTCGGCAACACCAGGAGCAGGATAGCAATGAGTTTTTTCATGGGGTCACCCTCTCCGGTACCGGCTTGGTCTTGTCGATTTTGGTATACCAGGGCATCAACAGGAAAAACGCGAAATACAGCACCGAGCAAATCTGCGCCACGGCCTTAAACACACCGGAAGGCGGCTGAGTCCCGAGGTAACCCAATATAAAGAAGCTGATGACGAAAATTGTTAGCGCCAGCTTGAACATCCACCCACGATAACGTATGGATTTCGCCTCGGAACGATCCAGCCACGGCACCAGAAACAAGACCACTATCGAGGCGCCCATGGCCAGCACGCCCCACACCTTGGCGTCTATACCGAACAGCGGATACGTCACGGCGCGCAGTATCGAGTAGAACGGTGTGAAGTACCACAACGGCACGATTTCCGGTGGTGTCTGGAGGATGTTGGCCGGCACGAAGTTATCGTGTTCCAGGAACCAGCCGCCGAGCTCCGGCGCGAAGAACACAATCGCTGCGAACACCATGAGGAATAACACCGTAAAGGCGATGTCTTTCACCGTGTAATACGGATGGAACGGGATGCCGTCCAAGGGAATGCCGTTGGCGTCTTTCTTCTTCTTGATCTCGATGCCGTCCGGGTTATTGGAACCGACCTTGTGCAGGGCCACGATGTGGACAAACACCAGGGCCACCAGCACCAGCGGCAGGGCGATGACATGGAAGGCGAAGAAGCGGTTGAGGGTGGCGTCAGACACCACGAAGTCGCCGCGTATCCACTCGGACAGGCCCGGGCCTACGTAAGGAATGGCGTCGAACAGTGAAATAATCACCTGTGCACCCCAGTAGGACATATTGCCCCAGGGCAGCAGATAACCCATGAAGGCCTCGGCCATGAGCGCCACAAAGATCAGCATACCAAACAGCCATACCAGCTCGCGCGGCTTGCGGTGGGAACCGTAGATGATGCCGCGGAACATGTGTAGGTAGATCACGATGAAGAACATAGAAGCGCCGACCGAATGCATGTAGCGGATCAGCCAGCCCCACGGCACGTCGCGCATGATGTATTCCACCGATGCGAACGCCAGGCCGGTGTCCGGCTTGTAGTGCATGGTGAGAAAAATGCCGGTCAATATCTGGTTGACCAGCATCACCAGCGCCAGCATCCCGAAGATGTACCAAAAGTTGAAGTTCTTGGGGGCGTAATATTTCGAAAGATGCTCTTCCCAAACCTTGGTCAGGGGAAAGCGTTCATCGATCCAGGTAAGCAGCTTTTCCATTACGCGGCTCCTTGGGATTTATCCACACCGATGATGAGGCGGGTGCCACTGAGATAGTCATGGGGCGGCACTTCCAGATTGGTCGGGGCCGGCACGTTCTTGTAAACGCGACCCGCCAGGTCGAATTTAGAGCCGTGGCACTGACAGAAGAAACCGCCCGGCCAGTTATCGCCGGCGCCGGACGCCGGTCCGATTTCAAATTTCTGGCTGGGAGAGCATCCCAAGTGGGTGCATATCCCCACCAGCACCAGGATCTCGGGCTTGATAGAGCGTTCCGCATTCTGCGCGTACACCGGTTGTTGCTCGCGCTTGGAGTCCGGGTCGGCCAACTGCGCCACGTCCGCCTTAAGGGTATCGAGCATGGCGGGGGTACGCTTGACGATCCACACCGGCTTGCCGCGCCATTCCACGGTCATCATCTGTCCGGGTTCGAGCTTGCCGATGTCCACTTCCACCGGTGCACCCGCGGCGCGCGCCCGCGCGCTGGGGGTCATGCTCAGTACAAATGGGGTGGCGACAAAAACCGCGCCTACTGCCCCCATACCCGTGGTCAGGGTCGTCAAAAACCGTCGTTTGCCCTGGTCTACGCCTTCTTTACTCATGTAACCCCCATGAAAGTGTCAAATCGTGCCTAACCACCCTGGATGGTTCATCCAGTGGAATGCAAAAATTCGTTACAACTCACAAGCTTATATGTATTAGTTAATGCTTATGGGCTTGATAAACAGCGGCATAGGATCGTATATCGCTCTCAGGCAGTCAAGGGTTAGTCGCGGGATTTTGCCGGAAATGACCGTCGCCGGCATCGGTTGTAACCTGCAAACAAATTCTTCGGGGCGAGAGACGGCTTTCCGCTGTAAAATGCAGCCTCATCCCTGGTCCAAGAGCCGCCCATGCGTCTGCATCGCTACGCCGTATTTTTCGCCCAAATGATTACCCTGGGCCTTGCCATCGCCTTTGTCGTCACGGTGTTTTGGCCGGGCTTGGTGCAGCGCGCCCAACAACCGACTATCTCTATCCATGAAACAGCGCCTCCTCCATCGACGGCGGCCGCACCCAATAGGGGACCGGTGTCTTATGCCGCAGCGGTGGAAAAGGCGGCGCCGGCGGTAGTCAATATCAACACGGCTAAAGTAGTGACCCTGCGGCGCAACCCATTTTTTGACGATCCCGTGTTCCAGCAATTTTTTGGCAGCATGCCGGACGGCGGCGGCACACGCAAACGCTTAGAGACTAGCCTCGGTTCCGGGGTTATCTTCAGCGAACAGGGCTACATTATCACCAATCACCACGTCATCAACGGCGCCGACGCGATACAGGTGTTTCTGCGGGATGGACGCAGTGCGCCGGCGCGCCTCATAGGCAGCGACCCCGAGACCGATGTAGCGGTGCTCAAGATCGATTTGCCGAAACCGCCGGTGATTACCCTAGGCCGCTCCGATCAGACCCACATCGGTGACGTGGTGCTGGCCATAGGCAACCCCTTTGGCGTGGGGCAGACCGTTACCATGGGCATCGTCAGCGCCACCGGGCGCACCAAACTCGGTATCAATACCTTCGAGAACTTTATACAGACCGACGCCGCCATCAATCCGGGCAATTCCGGCGGCGCGCTGGTGGATGCGGACGGCAACCTCATCGGCATCAATACCGCCATCTTCAGCCAGAGCGGTGGCTCGGTGGGTATCGGTTTCGCCATACCCATCAGCCTGGCGAAGGATGTTATGGAACAGATCATCCAGCACGGCCGGCCGCAGCGCGGCTGGCTGGGTATCGAGGCGCAACAACTCAATGCCCCCCTGGTGGAGGCCCTGAAGCTACCCCAAGGCACCCAAGGCGTAGTGATCACCGGCCTGCTAAACGGTGGACCGGCGGACAAGGCCGGTTTACAGCCGGGCGACGTGATTGTATCCATAGGCAACGCTCAGGTGAGCGATGCGCGCCAGGCCATGGGCATGATCGCGCGCCACAAGCCCGGCGAAAAGATCCGCCTGCAGATCATGCGCAACGGCAAGAGTCTGGTGCGTGAGGCCCAGGCCATAGAACGGCCGGCGCAGGTGCTGCGTAGTCAGTGAT